>DASYSS010000045.1 GCA_036003045.1 Gemmatimonadaceae bacterium | reverse complement strand
ACCCGAACGTTGTTCTGGGTCGTCAGGAAGTTCGGATTGTTCTGGTGCGCGATCGCGATCGCTTGATCGAGCGAGAGGGAGTTGCTACCGGCCGGTTGCTGCGCAATCAGTGCCTGCGCGGAGATCGCCAGGGCCGCGACGTACCGCAACGAACGCATTGTCGGCAATCCTTGTGGATGGGGTCTGGGGGGAGTACGGAGACACGGCGAGACGGGTTTCAGGCCGCCTCACCCCGAGCAGGGCGCTTCAGCAGCGAGGCGATTCACGGTTGGACCCGCTCGACTGCCCGGTGGTTGTGCCGCGCCGCCCCCGGTCGGCTCGTTCAACGCTTCCTTGGTAGCTCGTCGCGAACGGCCTTGAGCCCCGACGACGTCTCCGCCCGAAGCACACGCCCCTCGCCGTCGACCCAGAAGTCGCGCCGGTCCCCGCCGTTGACGAGCGAGAGATGCGTCGCCGTGACCGACTGCCCACCGACGTCGATGGGTTCCATCCCGTGGGCGGCAATCTGGAACATGCCGGCCCGCGCGACGTGTGGACTGATGACGCGAATCCCGCCGGAGCGACTGGATAGACCCGAAAAATACAACTGGTGCACCAATTCGTCGTCGAGAATGATGGTCCGCCCGCTCCCCATCGGATAATCCCGGCCGGACTCGTCGCCCCGTTGGTTCGACACGAGGGTCCGCAGTCGCCCCGGTTGACTGGCCGCCTGGACAATGACGGGTTTTTCTCCTTTGTCCTGAACCGTCAGCTTGTACGTCAGCGGCGTGCCGATCGAATCGGTTATCAGGTGCGCGGTCACCTTTCGGGTGCCTGCGTTCAGCTGACCGGTTGCCTCGAGCTGGCCGTTCTCGCCCCGCGAAATCCGGAAGCTTTCGACCTCGGACTGGGCTCCGGCGCCGCGTGAGATCCGGAAGGCGCCGTCGTCGACGATCGCGCTCTGCCCCGCCGCCGAGTTGGCAAGTCGGCCGCCGGCGGTCGACGCGATCGCGAGCCCGGCCAAACACGCCGCTACGGTGATGGAACGGACGTGTGTCATGAGGTTACCTACCCGGTTGAGACCGTCTGGTTCACGCTTCGACCCGTGGCGCGACGAAAATCCGGTCGCGAATGCGAGTGTAGATCCGTTGATAGATCGCTCGGCCCTTCTCCGCCGAGGCCAGCGAGGGGCGGCCGATCGATCCCGGACTCGCTCGCGGGACGCGCAGCCAACCGCGCCTGTAACGTCGCACCTCGTCGTTGGACATCATATAATCCTGCGCGCGGTCCGTGGCGACGAGCTCGGGCGCGATGTACAACAACAGCGAGGTGTCGACTTCGTCGCCGTGCATCGGTTCGGTTTGCCCCTCGAGCAGGTCACTGAAATCCACGCTCAAGACGTCGACGACCCGCACGCGCGCGCCCGACGTGATGACCGTCGAGAGCGCTTCCAGATGCGGATCGTGCTCGTGCGACGTGAGCAGAATGAACTCGCGAATGCCGGTCGATTCCCAGGTGTCGATGAGGTCGTTGAGAACTCGGTGAAGCGTCTTCTTCCGGAGCGACGCGTTGCCGGGGTAACCGCGCTCGGTCTCGACATTCACGCCGTACTCGATCGTCGGCGCGACGAGTACGCCGGATTCCACCGACAGGTCGTAGGCCAACCGCTCGACGATGAGCGAATCGGCGCCGAGCGGCATGTGCTGCCCGTGCTGTTCGCAGGTGCCCACGGGCACGATCAGGCGCGGGTCGCGCTCGATCGACTCGGCGACTTCGGCGGGGCGCATCAACTTGAGACGGCGCGGCGAGTTGACGCCGTCCGCGGCGGGCATCTGACTCATGTCGTCCAGGAACTCTCGTCGGTAATCCAGGCAAGTAGTCGAGACGGTGGCGATGGCTGAGCGTGCGTCCCCTCAATCCACCCCGGCCACCCCACGCTTGTTTCCATCCCGGTGGCCCGCGCCTTGGGCGTGGTGGGCGGCGGCCGCCGGACTCTCGCTGCTTACCGCGAGCCAGTGGCTCCACGCGCCAAGCGTAGAGTACCTCGTCCCGTTGATCGTCGCCACCGCCGTGACCGTCGTGACGTCGATGCGGATTCGTGGCCCGGCTCGGCGATGGGCGCTCGCCGCGTTCTGGGCGCTCATTGCCGTCGTGCTCATCTCGATCGCGGCGCAGCGCGAGCTGTGGACGATCGCGCACGATTGGGACGCCGCGCGCAGCGACGAATCGTCTCGCGGGCTGACCGCGCTCCAGCACGCGCTCGACGACGCGACGCGCGACGCCGGCCGCCGCGCGAGCGAGGCGCTCGCCGTGTCGGCGGAGCGTGACGTCGCGTTCGACCAAATGCGCCGGATCGCCCGCGGTCTCGACGACGGCGGCGTCATTCTCTATCGGGGCGACACCGCGTTCGCGTGGTCCGGCGATTTTCGCGCGCCCATCGACCAGGTCCAAGAGGGCACCACGATCGTCGCGACGCCGTTTTATCTCGCCCTCCAGGTGACCCAGCGCCGCGGCTACGACCGCGCCGCTGTCGCCATCCTGTTGGACGCGGCGCCGCCGGCGGATCGTTTCGTGTCCACGTTCGCGCAGCCGATCGCCGACCGCGCGGGGCTCAAGGAATTCAAGTTTCTGCAGCCGAGCGACACGGCGGTCTCTCCGGACCTCCTTCGTTACGTCACCGGTCATCTGCGGCTGTTCGACGTCGCCGCGGTCACGCTCACCCAGGGCGAGGTCGCGCAGCGGATCCAAGAGGTCGCGCGCGCGCGCGCGGGCATCGCGCTCGCCATCGCCCTCGTGTGCTTCGTGATCGGCGTGTGGAGGGCGACGAAAACAAATTCGCGCCGCGCCGCCGCGCTGGCCGTCGGGCTGGCGTGCGTCGGCCTCGTTCCGCTCAACCAATACTCGAACCTGAGCCGCCTCTTCGATCCGTCGGTGTACTTCATGGCGCGCGGCGGACCGCTGACTGGAAACGCCGCCGCGCTCGCGATGACCGGCGCCATCGTGTTGCTCGGCGTGTTGGCCGTGTTCCGCCGGCGCGGACGACGTATGTCGCGTTGGGCGGCCGTCGTGACGACGCTGGCTGTCGCGGTGCTGGGACCTTTCCTTCTGCGCGACCTCGCCCGCGGCGTGCACACACCATTGCGCGGCGTGGATACGTCGCTCTGGCTGGTCTGGCAGGTGCCGCTGTTTTTGGCGGCTGTCTCCGTGCTGCTCTCCGGCGCCGCGGCTGGGGCCATCGTGTTGGGTCCGCGACGCGGCGCTCCGCCGTGGGTCGCTCCGACCGCGGCGATCGTGGCGGCCGTGCTCGGCCCCGTCGTGTGGGAAGCGCCCGGGCGCTGGCCGTGGTGGTATTCGATTCTCTGGATCGTCGCCATCGGCCTGCTCGCGCTCAGTCGCAGATCGCGGCGCGTCATCCTCAGCGCGTCGACCGTCGCCGCGCTTGGCGCGACGACGCTCGTCTGGGGACGCACCGCGAGGGGCCGAGTCGAGGCGGCGGAGCATGACCTGGCCAGCCTTGGCCAACCGGATTCAGTCGCCGCGACGTTGCTTCAGCGCTTCGGCCTGAGCCTCGCGGGACAAGCGCCGCCCACGCGCGAATCGCTGCTCGAGAACTACGTCACGTCGGACATCGCCGCGGCTGGAAATCCAATCATCCTCTCTGCCTGGCCGACGGATACGGGAGCGGTCGCCACGTTCGCGACGGCCGACATCCCGAATCCCGTTCCCGAGGTCGCGCGCGTGGTCGCGACGGCTCGGCGCACCGGCCAGGTGATCATCGAACCGGTTGCGACTGACACCGCGGTTCAGCTGGTGATGGGCGCGCCATCGGCCGAAGGCGGCGCCACGGGGGTCGTTCTCGCCCCGCCGAGCCGTCTTTTCCTCTCGAATCCGTTCGCCCAACTCCTCGGTCTCTCCGAGGACCGCGACGTGGAGCCGCTGTACTCGGTGCGGCTTCGCGGTCCATTGCTCCCTCGCAGAGACACGACGCCCGGCCCGACGAAATGGAGACGCGACGGCACACAGCTGCACGGCGACCGAATCGTCGCGACGGGCCGAGGAGCGACGCCGGCCCACGTGGACGTCGAGCTCCGATCGCTCGACGCGCTCGTCGAGCGCGGAGCACTCATCGTCTTGCTCAACCTGGCGCTCGTCGGCGCGCTGTGGCTCGCCGCGGTCATCGCCGACGGCGGGGCCGGTCGTTGGCTGCGCGCCCGTCGCCGTACGCTCGGCCGTAGCTATCGCACCCGGCTGTCGCTGGCGCTGTTCGCGTTTTTCGTCATTCCAGGACTTGGATTCGCGGTTTGGATGTACGGCCAGCTCGCGTCGGACGCGGTCCAGTCTCGCGCCGTGCTGGTGGGCGAGACGCTCAGGTCGATCGAGCCGACGGCCAACTCGCTGTCTCGTCTCAGCGAACAGGCCGAGCGTCTCGAGACGCCGCTGTTCGTGTTTCGCGGCGGCGAGCTCCGTCAGACGAGCGATCAGCTCTATGACGATCTCGCGCCGACCGGCCGGCTCCTGCCGCCGAGCATCGAACGGACGCTCACCGTGCACGCCGAAGAGAACGCGACCGAGATCGAGTCGGTCGGCGACTCGCCGACGCTGTTCGGGTATCGCTCGCTGACCGAGATCCCGCCTCCGCCCGCCGTCATCGCGGCGCCCGCGCGCGCGACGGACGCTCCGCTCGGCCGCCGTCGGCGCGATCTCGGCGTCCTCGTGCTCTTCGCCACCGCCCTCGGCGCGCTCGCCGCGCTCTGGTTGAGCGGACTGGCCGCGCGCCAACTCGCGAAGCCCATCGGATCACTGCGCGAAGCGGCGCTCGCCCTCGCCGGCGGCAGCCGAACGGCGCCGCTCGAGACGGAGCCGACGATCGAATTCCTCCCGGTGTTCGCCGCGTTCCGCCGCATGACCGCCGATTTGAACGCGAGCCGTTCCGCGCTCGAGGAGGCGCAGCGCCGCACGGCGGCGGTGCTCCGCAACGTGGCCAGCGGCGTCGTCGCCGTCGATCGCGAGCGCCGGATCACGCTCGCCAATCCGCGAAGCGAACAGTTGCTCGGCGTGTCGCTGCCGCCGGGCGCGCATCTCGACGAGACGGTCAATGCCGAAGTGGCGCATCGCGTGGACGAATTCATGAAAGGCGCCGCCGACGAGCTCGATTTCGAGGCGACCGTTGAGCAGCGGCAACTGCGCGGCACGTTGACGCGGCTCTCTCGCGGCGGCGGTGGAATCGTGATCACGGTGGACGACGTGAGCGAGATCGCGCGCGCGCAGCGCGTGATCGCGTGGGGCGAGATGGCGCGTCAGGTCGCGCACGAAATCAAGAATCCGCTCACGCCGATCCGGCTGGGCGTTCAGCATCTACGGCGGGCACGCGCCGACAAACGCGTCGACTTCGACCGCGTCCTGGATCACAACGTGAATCAGATCCTCGCCGAGATCGACCGTCTCGACGAGATCGCGCGAGCCTTCAGCCGCTACGGGGCGGCACCGGACGAGCGAGCGCGCCCGAGCGAAGTGGACATCGCCGCGATCGTGCGGGAGGTCGTCTCGCTCGAGCGAATGGGGGGAGAAGGCGGGGAAGGCGACGAGGTCGAGTGGGTCGAGACCGGCGACGACTCGCGCGTCACCGCGCTGGCCCGCGTGGACGAGCTGAAAGAGGTGTTGCTCAACGTGCTGGAGAACGCGCGGCTCGCTGGAGCGGCCCGCGTCCTCGTGAGCGTGACCCCTCCGGGAGACAACGGCGACGCCGACCACGCGACGATCACGGTGAGCGACGACGGCCTCGGAATTTCGGCCGACGTCCTGCCGCGCATCTTCGAGCCGCATTTCTCGACGCGAACGAGCGGGAGCGGACTCGGTCTGGCGATCAGTCGTCAGCTCGTCGAAGGATGGGGCGGATCGATCACCGTGCATAGCCCGAGCGTCGAACCGCCGACCGACGGACGCCGCGGCGCGACGGTGACGATCGCGCTTCGCGCGGCGGCCGAGGGCGCGTCTACTCCGTAGTGCTGCCGGAGCGCGCGGCGCTCGCGCCGCGGATGCGAACGGTTTTCACGTTCACGAACTCGTGCATCCCGAAGGCCGAGAGCTCACGGCCATAGCCCGATTTCTTCACGCCGCCGAACGGGAAGCGCGCGTCCGACGCGACCATCCCGTTCACGAACACGCTTCCCGCCTCCAGCTCGCGCGCGAACCGCTGGATTTGTTCTTCGTCGCGCGTCCAGGCCGCGGCGCCGAGCCCGAACCGCGAATCGTTCGCCGCGGCGATGGCGTCGCTCGTGTCGCGCACGCTGGTGATGACGGCGAGCGGGCCGAAGGTCTCTTCGCGGAACACGGCGGTGCGTCGCGTGTCGTCGCGCATGACGGTCGGCTCGTAGAAGAAGCCCTTGCCGGCGCGCGGCGTGCCGCCGACGAGAAGCGACGCGCCTTCCTTGGTCGCGCGAGTCACTTGCGAGTGGAGGTCGTCGCGGATCTTCTCGGTCGCGAGTGGACCGACGTTCGTGCGCGCGTCCATTGGGTCGCCGACGACGAGCGCACGTATGCGCTCGGCGAACCGCGTCGTGAAGTCTTCGACGATTCGCTGCGCGACGATGAACCGTTTGGCCGCGATGCACGACTGCCCGTTGTTGATCGTTCTCGCCGTAACGGCGGTCTGCGTCGCCGCGTCGAGGTCGGCGCTTTCCATCACGATGAACGGATCGCTGCCGCCCAGCTCGAGGACGGTCTTCTTGATGTGCTTGCCCGCGACTGCCGCGACGCTGCTGCCCGCGCCTTCGCTCCCGGTGAGCGTTACGGCGGCGATGCGGTCGTCGCCGATCACTGCTTCGACCTGGCCCGATTCGATGAGCAGAGTTTGAAAGACGCCGGCCGGCGCGCCGGCGTCGGCGAAGAGCTGCTCGAGCGCCAGAGCACACTGCGGAACGTTTGACGCGTGCTTGAGGAGTCCGACGTTGCCCGCCGCGAGCGCCGGCGCCGCGAATCGGATGACCTGCCAGAACGGGAAATTCCACGGCATGACGGCAAGCACGACGCCGAGCGGCTGAAACGCGACGTAACTGCGTTCGCCGTCGGCGGCCACGGGTGCGTCGGCGAGAAATTGGGCGGCGTGGTCGGCGTAGTAGCGAAGACTCGTCGCGCACTTGGCGGCTTCGTCTTTCGCCGCGCCGAAGGTCTTGCCCATCTCGCGGGTCATCAGCTTTCCGTAATCATCGCGACGCGCGTCGAGGAGCTCGGCGGCGCGGCGAAGCACGGCGGTGCGCTCGTCGAGCGGCGCGGATCGCCACCCCTGCGCGGCGCGGCGGGCACACGCCAGTTTTTCTTCGATCGCCGCCGACGTCAACGGCGAGAATTCCCGCAGCTGCTCACCCGTGGTCGGGTCGGTGCTCGTTATCGCCATTCGGTCGTTCGCTAAAAAAGGCCCGTTGGTTCCTCGCTCCGGCGCTTACGCACCTCCGCTCGGAATGGTTCAGGGGCTACAGCTCCGGCGCTTACGCACCTCTCGGAATGGTTCAAGGGCTACAACTCCGGCGCTCACGCACCTCCGCTCGGAATGCCTCAGGGCGGTTATTTGGAGAGAAACTGGTCTCCCGTCCACGCGACGCCGCCCTCGGCGGTGTCGCCGGCGAACCAGCGCCTCCACCATGGGACCTGTCGGTCCTGCTCGAGCACCGCGCTCACGGCGTCGCGCCAAGCGACCTGCATCGACGCCGCGTCCTGAAACCGTTCGTTCGCCGACGCCGCGAGTCCGCGGCGCAGCCAGTCGGCGAGCTCCGTGGGATGCGTCGACAGGTCTACGTCGCCGCGCAACTCCCGCGCCAAGATTGACGCGCTGTCGCGCTCACCGAATGGCGGAGTCCCGGTCAGCGCGTAGGCGACGATCGCGGCGAGCGAGAAGCAGTCGGCCGCGGCGTCCTGTTCTTCGCCGAGCAGTTGCTCGGGCGGCGCGAACGCGGGCGTGCCCGAGGCGCCGGCCGTTTCTTCGCCTGTGGCGTTGGCGATACCGAAGTCGGCGAGCCGCCAGCGGCCGTAGCGATCTATGAGAACGTTTTCCGGCTTCAAGTCACGATGGACGATCCCGATCGCGTGCGCCGCGGACAGGCCGTTGAGGATGAAGTCGATCTGCGGCGCGATCTCGTTGAGCGTGCGTGGTCCCGATCGCGCGACCAGGTCCGCGATCGAGCCGCCTTCGGCGAGTTCCATCGTGTACCACGCGACGTCGCCGCGGCTGTCCCAGTCGAAGATCGGAACGATCGCCGGATGCGCGAGCTGCGCCGCGAGCTTCGCTTCTCGGCGAAAGCGTCCGACGATGCGCTCGTCGCGCGCGACGCGAGGATGGAGCAGCTTGAGCGCGACTTCGCGGCCGAGCGTGAGGTCGCGCACGCGCCATACAGAGCCGAACGAGCCGGATCCGAGCGCGGCGAGCACCTCATAATCGTCGGCGAGCGCCCAGCGGAGCCGCGTTTCCGGCGATTCATTGGCGCGAGACACCTCGGATTCCTCGCCCGCCAGCGCGACCATCGTGCGCACGCCGATGAGCCGGTCGATCGAGCGTAGCAGCGCGGCGATCGACGCGAATCGCTTCTCGGGATCCTGGTTCAGCGCGCGATCGATGATGCCGGCGAGTGCACGCGGACAGTCAGGCCGCATGAGTTGGATCGGCGGCACTTCGTCCGGCGGCGGATTCTCACCGGTCAGCGCGGCGAAGCACGTCGCCGCGAGCTGCCACTGGTCGCTCGCCGGAGTCGGGCACCACGGGCCAACGGTCCACTCGTGCGGCACCGGCATGAAACGGAAGTCGGGGAAGACTCCCGTAGGGATCTCCGCGCTCGGCATCGCCCACTGCCAGCCCATCATCCAGAGACGTCCCATCGGGGACGCGAAGACGGTCTCCGGTGACATGCAGCCGTGGGCGGCGCCGAGATCGTGGAGATAGCTGAGACCCGAGCCGATCTCGCGCAGCACGCGAAGCGCGCCCGGGACGTCGTCCGGTCCCATGCGAACCATCCGCGCGGCGATCGTTTCACCGGCGATCCAGCGGCGCAGATAGCCCGGGCCTCGGCGATTCACCGCGAAGGTCGACCAATAGTGATAGGTTGTCGGGATCGCGGGGTGGTTTCGATGCGCGAGAGACCGCGCCTCCGCCTCGAGCCATGCGGCGTGCGAATCGTTTGGCGCGGTCACCAACGAGAGCGACCGGCCCAGCGCGTCGACGACTTCCTGATAGTGTCGATGCTGCGTGTGGAGACCCTCGGATCCCCACGCCCAACCCGGTGGCAGCTGCCACTCGCGCAAATGCGGCGGCAGCTCCTGCGTCCGCGTGTACATGGACAGGAGCCGGCCGCTCGTGAGGTCGAGTCCGACCGCACCGTCGCCTGTCGCTCGGGGGGGGCTCGAGGAAGGCCCGGTCACATCTTCGACTCGGAAAGGATCTTCTCTGCCGCGGCGGCGAACTCGGGGACGAGCGAGATGTCTGGGAGGACGGCGACCTCGACACGTCGCACGGCGAGCGCCGACCCGTCTTTCGGCACTGAAGAGGCGAGAGACGGCACGTGCAACGTGACCGAGACGATGCGCCAGAGGGTGCTGGGCTTCGACTTCTCGCCGGTATCGTCCAGTGTATCCAGTTGCAGCACTTCGCCGCGGCTGGGGATCACCTCGCTCGGGACTTCGGCCAGCACCAGATCCCTGTCATGACGGACGACGCGCAACGTGACCATCGAGCTCTCGTGCGTAATGCGTGGTGGGCACCGCGTGCCGTCTCTCAGGGCCGCCACGCCAAAGCTATTGGACGGCGTAACCTGAGACTAGCGGCGCGCTGAAACTCCGCTGCAAGATTGACGTATTGATGCACGAGAAAACGTCGCGTGCCATTACGGAGGATCTCGTGTTCCACTTCTTCGCTTCGATCACCGGTCTCGCCATCACCGTCGCCGCCACGGCGTTCGGTTTCTGGCAGTCCCGTCGCTTCACCGTGAACCGGCTGCAATACGTGGACGCCGTCCAGAACGGTCTGGCGCCCGTGCTCGCCGGCGTCGGAGCCGCGATCGTGGCGCTCCCGATCGTGGCGTTCCTTCCGCTCGTCGGGACCGGGACGGCGCTGCTGTTCGGGTTGTCAGTCGCGCTCGGCGTATCGTCGGGGGCACGCGACATACGGAAGCGCCTGGGCGCTGGCTGAAGTTCGTTGGATCCCGGCCATTCTGGCGTCTGTCTTCGCCCGCCGGGTACGGCTGATCACTCGAAATCGGACGTCTGACCGCCGATTTCTGACATCAGACTAAGCGTGATGCGATAGCCTTCCTCGGTCGACGGCGCTCCGCCCGAAGCGCCGGGTCTGATGTCCGACGTCAGATATCAGACGTCCGATTTCTAGCGCTCAGCCGGCATCAACCCGGCGCTCGATGCGCAGAGTGGCAGCGCGCCCTTCACGCTTTCCAATCCGCGTCGTACACTTCCCGCGACCCTCGCCGGAGCCCTTCGATGCGACTCGCGGTCGCGCTTGCTGCTTTCGCTTTCCCCGCCACGCTCTCCGCCCAGTACCAGCAAGGCGCCACGCTGCGTCCCGAGCAGCAGCTCGCGCACGACATCTACAAAGAGATGGTCGAGATCAACACCGCGGATTCCGTCGGCAGCACGACTGTCGCGGCGAACGCGGTGGCGAAGCGGCTCAAGGACGCCGGATTCGCCGAATCCGACATCTTCCAGGGCGGGCCGCGGGCCGACAAGGGGAACATCGTCGTCCGCTATCACGGCAACGGGTCCAGCGGCCGCAAGCCGTTGCTGCTCCTCGCGCATCTGGACGTCGTTCAGGCGCTCAAGAAGGATTGGTCGCCGGACCTCGACCCGTTCGTCTTCACGGAGCGCGATGGCTACTACTACGGGCGTGGATCAGGTGACGACAAGGCGATGGCGTCGATCTTCGTCGCCACGTTGATCCGTTTCAAGCAGGAACACTACGTCCCCGACCGCGACATCATCCTCGCCCTGACCGCCGACGAAGAAGGCGGCCCGGCGAACGGCGTCCGATGGCTCATCGCCAACCACCGGGAGCTGATCGACGCCGCGTACGCGCTGAACGAAGGCGGCGGCGGCTCGTTGCGCGACGGAAAGCCGTTCATCAACTCGGTCGGCGCCGCGGAAAAGGTCTCCGCGAACTTCACCGTCTCGACGGCGAACCGCGGCGGACACTCATCCGTGCCGCGCGACGACAACGCCATTTACGAGTTGGCGCAGGCGCTCACGCACATCGCGACGTTCCAGTTCCCGGTCATGCTGAACGACGTGACGCGCGAGTTCTTCACGCGTACCGCGACCATTGAAACGCCCGAAGTCGGCGCCGCGATGCGCGCGATCGTCGCCAACCCGAACGACGCGAAAGCATCGGCGACGCTCTCGCGCGACCCGCGTTACCGCTCGATGCTGCGCACGACCTGCGTCGCCACGATGCTCACCGGCGGTCACGCGCGAAACGCGCTGCCGCAGGCGGCGAGCGCCAACGTGAATTGCCGCATGGCGCCCGGCCACGATCCCGAAGACGTACGCGCCTCGCTCCTCAAGGCCGCCGGCGACACGGGCGTGTCGATCTCCAAGGCGCCGGCGATGGAGCACGCCGCGCCGTCGCCGCTCACGCCCGAGATCATGAGGCCGATCGAGAAGCTCACGCATGAGATGTTCGGCCCGAACGTGCTCGTGATTCCGACGATGGGTACCGGCGCGACCGACAGCAAATATCTGCGCGCGATCGGCATCCCCGGGTACGGCGTCTCCGGACTCATGGGCGACCCGAACGACAACCGCGCGCACGGCAAGGACGAGCGCGTCCCGATCAAGTCGTACTACGACAGCGAGGAATTCCTTTATCGTCTCGCCAAAGAGCTGTCGTCGGGCAAAGTCGTTCCGTAGTCGCGTCGCGACCGCTTCCGCGCTGAGTGCACTCGCACTCGGCGCGGCGTTCGCGCCCCCCCGCCTCGCGGCGCAGCCCAGCGCGACCGCCGACGCTTGGCGCGACACGGCGCATCACAAGAGCGGTATGGTGCGCGTCGCGCCGAGCGTGCGGCTGAACTATCTCGACTTCGGCGGGGCGGGGCCGACGATTCTCTTTCTCGCCGGG
>DASYSS010000044.1 GCA_036003045.1 Gemmatimonadaceae bacterium | reverse complement strand
GGTGATCGTGCGTTCCAATTCCCGATTCGATGCGTCGAACAACCGCACGACGGCACTCGGCACCGGCTCGCGTGACGCGCTGTCGCGCACGATGCCGGTCACGTGCTGCGGCTGTAGTGGTCGCGCGATCGCCACGAGGCTGATCGCCGCCGCGATCGCGCCTTTCGAGTGAATGCTCATATCTCCCTTTGCACGATGCGGCATCCCGCTCGATTTGGCAATGAGATGATGACGCTTCCAAGCGGCACGGCGGCTAGCGTCGCGTATGCTTGCCGCGATCCGATCCGCCGCTGTGCTGGGAATCGACGCCTACGACGTCTGCGTCGAAGTGGACGTCGCCCAAGGGCTCCCGCACTGGACGATCGTCGGTCTTCCGTCCGGCGAAGTGAAAGAGAGCCGGGAGCGCGTCACGGCGGCGCTCGCCAACTCCGGCTTCGCCGTCCCCGCTCGCCGCGTCACGGTGAGCTTGTCACCCGGCGATCAACGGAAAGCAGGAACCGGGTTCGACCTCCCAATCGCCATCGGCTTGCTCGTGGCACTCGGTGCGCTCCCGGCGGAGTGCACGAACGGACTCGCGTTCCTCGGCGAGCTGGGGCTCGACGGTGTGATTCGACCGGTGCGCGGCGTGCTGTCGGTCGCGCGACATCTCGCGGGCGCGGCGGCGTTGCGCGGACTCGTGATCCCGCCGCCCAACGTGGCCGAAGCGTCGCTCGTGCGATCGCTGTGCACGTTCACCGCCGACTCGCTCGTGTCGCTCGTCGAATCGTTGCGGGCGGGATCGTTGTCGCGTGCCATGGGAGCGATCGAGGCGGCCGCGTGCGACGAGTCCGTTGATTTCGCCGACGTCTCGGGGCAGGCGAGCGCGAAGCGCGCGCTGGAGATCGCGGCGGCCGGCGGGCACGCGTGCCTCCTCGTCGGGCCGCCCGGGGCGGGGAAGACGATGCTCGCGCGACGGCTGCCATCGATTCTTCCGTCACTCACGGAGGAGGAGTCGCTCGAGGTCACGGCGATCCATTCGGTCGTCGGCATGCTTCCGCCGTCCGGCGGTCTCGTATCCGCGCGACCGTTCCGCGCGCCGCATCATTCCATCTCGTCGGCTGGGCTGGTCGGCGGCGGCGGCGTCCCACGCCCCGGCGAGGTGAGCCTGGCCCACCACGGCGTCCTGTTTCTCGACGAGCTGCTCGAGTTTCCTCGCGCGGCGCTCGAGGCGCTGCGTCAACCGCTCGAGGACGGGCGCGTCGTGATCGCTCGCGCGGCGTTGAGCGTCGCGTTTCCCGCGCGATTCTCGCTCATCGCGGCAATGAACCCGTGTCCCTGCTCGTACCTCGGTCACCCGACAAGACCGTGCATGTGCGCGGAATCAGAGATCACTAAATACCGATCTCGTCTATCCGGTCCGTTGGCCGATCGCATCGACATGCAGGTCACGCTGACGCCAGTGCCGCTCGTCAACCTGGATTCGAACGCCTCGGCAGAGAGTTCAAGGGTGATTCGGAGCCGCGTGGACGCGGCGCGCGCGCTGCAGCGTCTACGCTATACCGCGACCAGAGGGGTCACGTGCAACGCGCACGCGTCCGGTCGGTGGCTGCTCATGCGAGGCCACCTTGCCGCGGATGCCCGTCGGCTTCTCGTCGAGGGCTCGGAGTCGCTCCACTTGTCGGCACGGGCCTATCACCGCGTCCTGCGAGTAGCGCGAACGATTGCTGACCTCAGTGAGAGTGAAGCTGTCACGAGCGAGCACGTCGGCGAGGCGTTGCGCTATCGGCAACACTAGCGACACGACCGCGCCGCCGGTCCTACCTGCGGCCAGAGGGTTATAGCCGAGGAACGCGATCACGGCCGGACAAAACCGGAGATGAAGCCGGCGCCTATTGGTCTCCCAGTTCCGGAGGCTCTAGCCGCGCCGAGTCGCCTGGCCGCCTCTTTCTGCCGCAGCCCGAGGTCCAAACGGCGCTTAACCAGGTGGTCCCCTAGGTGCCTCAATTCTCGAGGGTAACCGAGAATTGGCTTTACCGCGGTCAGGCACCACCGGTAGAATGGCAAACCCCTGTAACTGCTGTTACTTAGGCCATCCGACGAGGGCGTGCACGTGCAGTGAGGCAGAGATTCTGAATTATCGGTCCCGACTCTCGGGTGCGTTGGCGGACCGAATTGAGATGCACGTCACGCTTGCGCCGGTGCATCCGGAGTCGCTCGAGAGCGCTGGCGACGGTGAATCCTCGTCGAGCATCCGCGCGCGAGTAGAGCTGAGTCGAGCGATGCAGCGGGTGCGGTTCACCGGAACAGCCGTCACGTGCGATTCGCAGGCGTCAGGCCGGCAGCTGATTGCGAACGGGAACATAGGCCGCGAGGCGCGAGCGATGATCCGAGCCGCCATGGAATCACTCAGCCTCTCGGGGGGCGGATACCACCACGTCATTCGGGTGGCGCGGACGATCGCCGATCTCGCCGACTGCGAGAAAGTGTGCGAGCCGCATGTCGCCGAGGCGCTACGATTTCGGCCGAGATGAGGTTTGACCGCTGCGGGCGCGTTTTTGCGGATTGCCTCGCGGGCTGATCAGCACAAGCCGTCTTGGTGGGGACGATGAGAATGCGTTAATGAAGCCTTCGCGTTTGACACCAGAGTTGTGAGAGGGGCCTGACCAGGCTCGTTCTCGTGATCTTGCTCAGCCTTGCTCGCGCGTGAGTCCTTGGAGGTTCGCGGCAGTGGTGCGCATCGCGGCCGCACCAGGCAACATTAGAGCCCTATAATATTTACAATCAAGAACGCCCTCTTGCGGATTGCGCGAGGGTCTCTTATTCTGCGCGCACCGAATGGGCTTTCGCGCCCTCTCCGACTTTCTGGAGCTCCCGCGATGTCGTTGGAGCGGAGATGGTTCATTGCGCGGCCCCGCGGCCTCGCACGCGACCGAGTCCGACACTACAGCAATCATGGCGCCGCACGATCCTGTTCTGGCGGGCGAGTAGCCAAACTGCCGCGCAACAGATGCGTTTGTCGGCTCGGCCTCTGTCCCGCCGCGGCAATGTGGAGGTCTGACGGCGAGGCATTCTCGGTCGCTCTGTGGTCGGCATCGCGGCGCTACATGTAGTCGCTCATGGGACATCGGGGAGGTGAGACGAAGGGAAATGGACATCGTCGGGGGAAAGACTCGCCTCTTCGATTCGCGAGGCGCGGCCCTGCAAGGCGGGAGCCAGCCGTCATCGCGTTGGTTTCTGGCGGAACGGCGGTCGAGCTGCGAACGCTTGCGAGTCAAACCGGGAGCCAACTTGTTCTGGTGCGCAGTCGCGCCGGCCTTTTTGATCAAGATCGCGCCGCCGGCACGAACTTCGAGGCTGGCGTCGTTGTAATCGAGGCTTCCGCCGGAATGCAGCGTGTTTCGGACTGGCATGAAAGGACACTGCCACTCGTTGCTCACTTACCTCTCATAGTCCGTTGCGATCTCAGCGATGGCGCGGCGCGAGATGTGCTGGCGCTCGCCCATTTGGCGCGAGCGTACGACTTGAAATGGCGCGTATCATTGATCGGGTTCGACGACCTTGCCACGGACCTGCGCGCCGCCCTTGCGTGGGCGCCCCTGCCCGACGCCCATGCCGCAATTCTGAGCGAAGTAGCCCCACGTATCGATCGAGACATAGCAGTCCCAGTGACGGCGGTCGTCTTGCTCGCCCGGGGGCGGATCAACGTAGCACTTCTGTCGCAGGCGTGCCGCATGGCAAACAGCACACTGCGGGCCCACCTTCGCCGGCATGCGGCCCCAGCGCCAAGGCAGCTTCTGCACGCGGTGGTCGTCCTTCACTCCGTCTGGCGGCTCGAAGTATTGGGCCTTACCCCGCAAGAAGCTGCTCATCTCGCGGGCTACGGCAAATCGGCACGCCCGGAAGCATCGTTGAGCGAGTTCGTGTGGCGGAATGTCGGACATCGGCCGAAGGCGCTGCGGGCCCGGAGATCATTTGCGACTCTCCTTGATCAGTTTGCGGATCGCCTACGCCGATCCTCCTTACCCGCGTCGAATGCCGAAGGAACGAAGACCGATATCCGACAGGCATGAAGCCGGTTCCGAGAACTATGGAGCGCTTTGAGGGACTTCTAAGCAATTGCGTGGACAACTCCGCCGTGCGTAGATCGCCAAACGTTACAGTTTGCTGGCTATCGTTGAGCGCCTCATGCCAACCTTGTCATCCTTGGAGGTTTCAATGAGCTCCAGACGCCGACTGGGAATTCAGATTCTGACTATACTCATCTTGGGAGCGGCCGTGCAACTGACGGCCCGCACGGCCGAGGCTCGCACGCCAGCGATCTGTTACAGCTCGTGCAGCGAAGCGCTTTTCGACCAGACGTGCAATCCGCCGCTGTTTCCGCAGTGCGCGGTTAACACGTGGGATTGCCCGCAATTTGCGCCGTACGTGGGTTATTGCGGCGCAGACAGCTAAGTAGCCAATCCTGCGACATGCTTACAGGGGTCGTTGCGGGCCGACGTTGACGGGTAACTAATTCTCGCGCTCAACGAACGGCTGCCCCGGATTGGCTCGGCCGATCCGGGGCAGCTGCAATACAACAATCGGAGGAAGGTCCCCACGATGCAAACTCTTTGGGACAGGGCCTTGTCAGCGATTCTCGCCATTGCGGCCGTCGCCCTCGCCAGCGTATTGGTCCATCGAGAATTCTTCCAGCAGCCACCAACCGGCGAGCGATCTCGATTCGAAGCGGACTGGGGCCAGGCTCTTTCGGCGAGCCACCTGCTCGGCGATCGCAGCGCGCCAGTAGCTATTGTCGAATTCACAGATCTGGAATGTCCTTTTTGTAGGCGCTTTCATTCATCACTTCTGAAGATCCGCGACCGATATCCAACCGAAGTTAGTTATTCACTAATACACTACCCGCTTGCCCAGCACGCGCACTCCCTGGCCGCTGCGCGTGCCGCGGAATGCGCTGATCATGCCGGTAAGCTTCCGGAAGCCTTGGATGTAATATTCGCTCAGCAGGACTCGTTATCGAACGCTGACTGGCGCTGGCTCGCGCGGCCCCTCGGCCTCGGCGCCGACGATCGCTTTGCTAGTTGTGTTGCGGACACCACTACGCCGCCATTAGTTAAGGCGGGTCTGGCGGTCGGTTCTAGGATGGGGATCCGCGGCACACCAACTGTCTTTGTAAACGGTTGGCGTTACGCTGGGACTCCATCGGATACAGAGATCGTGAGGGCTATCGGTGACCTATTGGACGGGCGGGCTCCTTACAAAGGCTTCCCGCGTTCCGCGATGCGGGCGCCCGCCCGATAGCGTGCTGGCCGTCGTGCGTTTCGTGGCTTCAGCGTTCGGGCGCCTAGGCACTCGTGACCACGTGAGGCGCGAGCACCAGACAGAAAGCAGTAATAGTGCGATGCAAAGTCTGCTGTTTTCCGCCGCCTCGCTCGTTCTGTCGATCTGGATGCCGACCGGAGTCCGTGCGCAAACGATTCGCGGCAGGGTCCTGCTGCCGGACAGCGTCACGACTTTCGCCGGCGTCGCGGTGTCTCTACTCGATGAGAACGGAGTCACCGTCGCAAGAACGCTTTCAGGTAAGGACGGTCGCTACGCCATCCAATCGCCGCGGGCCGGAACGTTTGAACTTCGAGTCCTGCGAATCGGGTTTCGACCTACGCGGGTCGCAACGCCTTACGTCCAGATCGGTGATACTCTCACGGTCGAACTTGTGCTCGCCTCACAGATCGCCGAGTTGCCAACCTTCGCCATCACCGGCCGGGATGATTGCCAGCTTCGCGGCGCTGAGGCAGACGAGTTCCTGATCGCTTGGGAACGCGCCCGCGGTGCGCTCGCGGCCGCCCGGCTTCCGGATGACAGCATTGACCTGGACATCCATGGTCTAAACATACAGGGCACCGAGGATCAGCCTGGCGTGATTGTGCGCGGTAAGGAACTTGATCCGCGCAATCGGCATTGGCAGTTGGACTCGAGTGGAGCACGAGAGTTCCTCGCGTCTCACCTCTTCGCGACGACCCCGATCAAGATCCTCGCTTCCGGAGGCTACGTTCGACTTCGACCGGATGGCGGTGTCATCTTCGATGCGCCGAGTGCCGACATGTTGCTCTCGGATTCCTTCCTGGAGAGGCACTGCTTCGGTGTTGAGGCTTCTCCATCCGACCATGGGGACTGGATCGGCATAAAGTTTTTTCCTACGGCCTCCGACACGATTACAGACGTCGCTGGCACGCTTTGGCTTGATCGGGCGACGGGTACGTTAAGACGGCTCGATTTTAGCTATATAAATCTTCAATATGCGCCGACAAGGATATGCAACCAGCAGGGCAGGGTGTGCTTCGCGCCGCCGAATGACGCTGGACTAGGCGGTACGCTGGTTTATTCCTATACGCGTACGGGAGAATGGCTCGTCAGCCAGTGGCATATCCGCACGCCGGCCGAGTCCTACGAATTGCATCAGACGCCGTTCAAGGTTCAAGTCGAGCACGGGCGAGTCGTTGATTGCGATCGCGGCCCGGCGTGCGAGCATGTGCAGGTTCCTGTACCTCGCCTCAGCTTGAATGAGGGCATGATCGCGGCGGTTACGCGCAATGGCGTTGGGGTCTACCGAGACAGCGCTGTGGAATCTGTCATGCAGCGGGTCGACGAAAGGCAGGCCGGCAGGTTCCCGGCCGGGCTCTCTGGACTCATCACTGACCCGGCTGGCCGTCCGCTCGGCCGCGCGCTCATCGCGGTCGCGAATCCTGTGCGGGTGTCGGTTAGTGACGATTCGGGGCATTTCGCGATTCGGACACTCCCCGCGAAGGTCGTGGGACTCACCGTTAGTCACCCAGGATACCAAACCGTCGGATTTCGACTGCAGCTTCTTCCCGATTCGACGCGGGATTTGAAGTTGACTCTGACCCCAAGGTCCTGACGAGGACGAAACGCGAGTGTCGGATCCCGGATGTCTCGTGATTGATGACGTCGACTCGGCGCTAGCGCTGACGACCGACTTGGGGCGGTCTATTCTTGCTCCGGCTGCCGAACGCATTCGTGCGGCTGTCCTCGGGTACTTCGCGCGCCGAGGGTGGGACACCGTACAACATTCAGCGTATGTGACCTGGGCGAACGGAGTCCGACTCCAAGGTCAAGAAACGTGGTTTGTACTGGATCCGCTTTTTCCTACGCCGCACCTTGATCCTAGCCTTCGTCCGCTCCGAATTTCCCGAGACGTTGATCTCCGGTTCGGGATGCCGAGCGAGCCGCCCGGCTACGGAGCCGAGTTGGGCCTGGCCGGAATCATTGACGATGCCGCCTCCAGTGGGAGGACCGTGAAGTATGCGGCGACTCGACTTTTGAGCGAGATAGCGCGAGTATCGAGGGTCACCGTCTGCGCGTCGTCGCGCGTTGCGCGCGACGTTGTTCTGGCGAGCAATAGAGACATCAGGTGGAGTGCGTTCGCTCCGGGCGACTGGCGCGCAATCCACCTGCGCGACGGTTGTCCGCATCTGCCCTTTTCTGGCCGGCCGCTCGCCGCCAGAGATCCACTCGCGCTCGCGCTGGCACCGATCGAAGGCCGAATCCTCGCTACCGAGACACTGGGCAGCCTGTGGCAGGTCCTCTGGCTGGACAGCTCGATTAGGGCCGCCATCGTGGGCGCCCGGGCGTACGTAGCGCGTTCGTTGGCGGCAACGCTCGGGAGGCCCGCTGTCGTCCGAGACTTGAAACTGCTTGGGGGCACCGTGGCGGCCGCTCTCCGCACTGGCGAGCGTGTCACGCTCGATTCGGAAATGGAGACGCTATCAGCGGCTTTCGCTGCCACCGCCGGACTCTGAGTTGACGGCGAGGTGGCGCCGTCGGCGCGAGAACTAGCCGCCTTCGCGGGTGCGATGTGTGGCTCGTTGCGGTTCTGCGAGCCGAGCGGTCCCATCGTGGCGCGGCGAAGGATTCGATTTGAAGGCTGTTGACACAGCTAGGCGCGGCCGACGAGCCAACCTAGGAGCGTCTTCCTCGATTCGTCCGACCGTCGACTCGTCGACTCCCGCGTGCGCGGCGAGCTGTTTTCGGGACCAGCCACGCGCGATGCGCTCGTAGGCGACGCTCGCTCCCAGCGTTGTTGGTTCAGGCGCCGGATTGTAACCCAAAAAGCGAATCACGCGAGCCATGAATCGGTCGGCGGGCGTCGTCCGGCCGTATTCCCAGTTCTCGAGCCCCCCGGGATGAACGCCGAGCTGACGGGCGGCTTCTTTTTGCTCCAGTCCGAGATCCAACCGGCGCCTCAAAATGTGGTGGCCAATGTGTTCGAGCGCCGCTGGATAGCCCGGAATGCGGCGCGGGACGGCCAACGACCACCGGTAGAATGGCAACGAAACCCTGCAACTGCTGTTACTTGGGTCATCCGACGAGACCGTGCACGTGCAGCGAGGCGGAGATCATCAAGTATCGATCGCGCCTCTCCGGAGCGTTGGCGGACCGCATCGACATGCATGTCACGCTCGCGCCTCTCAGACCGGAGTCGCTCGAGAGACCGGCCGACGGCGAGCCCTCGTCGAGCATTCGCGCGCGTGTCGAGCGGAGTCGAAGGGTTCAGCGTGCGCGATTCGCTGGGACCGCGGTCGCGTGCAACGCCCAAGCTTCGGGCCGATGGCTCTTTAGCCGCGGCAACATTGAGCCAGAGGCACGAGCGACGGTCAGTGCGGCCGTCGAGTCGTTGAATCTTTCGGCGCGCGGATACCATCGTGTGCTTCGCGTGGCGAGGACGATCGCCGATCTCGACGTTAGTGACACCGTGGCTCCGTCCCACGTTGCCGAGGCCCTACGGTTTCGACCGCGCTGACGCGGCGGATGGCCGGTAAGCGTGCCTCCCCTGGCGCAGCGTCGCGGGCTGAGCATCAACCCATTGCACCCTTAAGCAGGCGTTGCGTTTGGTGCCGCGCCGACGGACTGGTAGAGGGTCGCGAATCCGCTCCCGCCCGAAGTGATGCGCAGCACGTTTGGCGTTGCGTATAGGCGCTCGGCGCACAGTGGACAAAGCCAGGCACGCCGGAGCCTTCTAAGATTAGGGCGCTCTAATAATGCATTTTCACAATCTCGTTACGTGCGGGAAGGCGACAAAACTCTTGCATCCCTCACGACACAATTGTATTGTCACCTTTCGCCCGCGCCGACTGCGGGCTTACGCCGAATCATCGCTCGCGCTGCCGCGCGCACGGCGTTCACCCACCCCTCCCAGTCTCAGCCAGCGTCCAGACGCGCCTCGCGGCGCGCTGGGCAATACGTCGGGCGAAACGGTCCAACTCCTGTTGGCTGTCGCGGCTATCTGTCGCGGCGACTAGTAGCCTGTTGCGACGACTCCGCGGGTCGGCGCGAACGGCCGTCCGTCGCGTCGACTATCTGGCCCGCAACTGCCGTACGGAGATCAGTCGATCCCCACTCAGAGAATGAGGTGACGAATGCTGCGCCAGTATCTCCTCCCGGTCTTCGCTGTATCCGCGCTTTTGTCGGCTTGCGCGGACGACACGATCACATCCTCCAAGCCATCGCCAGCCGCGGTCGTTGCAGCGGCGCCGAATATCCACATCAGCGGCGAGGAACGCTTCGGTCTGGACCTGACGATCTCCGGTGATCCGCGCCCCAACGCGCCGCTCCAAGTTCATGCTGTTGCGCATGGACTGTTGAATACGTCGAATGCGGAAGTTGCCATTTACTTTCCTGAGGCCGACGCCGCGGAGCGTGGGGGCTGGCAACGCCTGGTGACACTGCCGGGCCAACGAATCGGCGCAGCGGCGACAGTCTCAGCATCAGCTCTCACGGGCGCAGCGCTCACGGCCAACGCGGTTTTCCAGGTTCCCGTCGCCGGCTATTATCGCGTGTTGGCCGTCGTTAGAAAGTTGTCAGGCGAAGGCGACGTGGCGCCCGACGGGCACGTGATTCAACCCAGTCTCTACAAAGAGCTCTGGGTGTTCGCCGACAGCACGAATGGCAAGATCACCCCGACCTTCGACCCCAGCGTTGTTCCGGATAGCCTCTTGAAGCGCCCAGGTCCGGCGCGGTCGCGCGCCGTGCGGAATTCCCAATCAGGCCTATCGTCGACCATTGCGAATCTGAGTCGTGCCCCGCGTCAGCGAGAATCGACGCTGATGTCCGCAGGCGATCGGCGTTTGGTCTTTCTCGATTCGCTTGGATCGACTCCGACGTATAGTCCGGCGGCAGGGGTCACCGTCCATACGCAGGAGTGCCAATACGTTGATGGCCAGTGTTTCGCGGACTGGTACGATGGCACGGATGCCAACGGCCAATACGTCGCGAGGTGCCCCGACTCATGGGACTATTACATCTCTGGGGAATTTCGGTATGACGAGGGCGGATTTACGATGTACTCCAATCCGACTGGCGGAGGCACCTACGAGGACCTTGGTAGCTGCCTTTCCGAGGGTGGCGACGCGGAGCTAGCAAGTGCCCCAACTGCGGTGTATGAGCATCTCTTAATGATCGTAGACTCTTCGGCCGCTCATTTCACGGGATTCTCGCCCGGCGGGTTCAACGTGATCATCACCGACCCGGGTTGTCTCGGCACTTTCAACGGGGACTGCGGCAACACCACGTTCTACCAATTGAACGCGGCCTTCTGGGACAAGGTCGGAGTTGGATCTGGAGTCAACAATAGCATGTACGTAATGCAAAGCGGACCGAACCGCTCCGTTTTCAATGACTACGGCTGGTTCGCTGTGGCGCACGAGTTTGGCCACGCCCTACACGCGCGGTCGCTTGGCGGAATTTATCATAACGGCGATTGCGGCTCGACCCACACTATGTGGACAGCGTACAACATGGGGTGTGCGTGGGAAGAGGGCTTCGCTGACTATCATGCGGCCGCAATTCTGTCGAGCAAGACCGCACTTTTGACATCCGGCATTACTGGAACACATTCGGATGTCTCTAATGGGCGTGACATTGAGGGCGAAGTGGCACGCACACTGTACAATCTGGCTCGAGGTTCTTCCAACCTCGGCGACACCTACATAGCGCAAATGGTACGAGATTGCCGGCTGTCCGGCTCTCACATCACGGGAGCGGACTACTTGGTCTACTGTGCCGAAGAGTCGATAAGCACAGATGCTACAAACCATTTCTCGGCATACAACTCGCCCCCGAGTACAGTATCGTGGCCAAGCCCGCCCGCATCGTGGAATCTCTCCACCATTCGAAGCGTGTGGCATCACTATCTCTTCAACGAATGAACCGCTTCATTTGCGGGGCGGCTATGCGTCGCCCCGCAAACACCTCTGGAGGAGGTTGCACGATGACGAGATCTGTTCATGCGCCTTGTCGCCAACTATTCTGTCTTGCGACGCTTATCGTCGGCCTGGCTGCGTGCGGGTCGTCGACCGAGACAAAGCCGGTATTCGCGGCCGTCGTTGGTTTAGTGTCAGACGCATCGGGAACCCCGCTCGCAGGCGTGACGGTCAGGGCGACTTCATTCTTCGACACGTGCCGCGGACTCGCCAACGCCAGCAACGATGCAACGACAGACGTAAGCGGACACTATCGTATCCGACTGACGTCTGGCGGCGGTGCAAATCCGGCCTGCGTGACTGCGACAGCTGTTCGCCTGTTAAATGGCGTGCGAGACAGCGCATTGATCAGCGCGATGGTCCACTTCGATTTCGATCGATTGCCCGGCGACGAGGACAGTGTCCGCGCCGACCTTCGGCTGCCCTAGCAATTCCAAGGTTCGGGAAATGCCGACACGTGTCCGGTCCTCAAACTCTTTAGCCTCGCAGGTCGTGACGACCTAGACCATCGCGTTTCTGCGAGAACGGAGGGCAAGGGATCGGGTTCCGAATGGCGCTCGGCTCCGTTGCCGCACGAACGCCGGGCGGGGTGGCGGCGTAGCGTCACCGCAATGGGCATCGCCGTTGATCCGGTGCAGCTATCCGGGCGCCCCCGCGTTCACTCAATTCCCAGTGCCGTCAGCAAGGCCAGAACGGAGCGATAAGCAGGTCGGGGCGTTTCCGCCTCCATTCGTCGAACCGTAGCCTCATCTACTCCGGCTTCTGCAGCCAGGCGTTTCCGGGACCAGCCGCGGGCAACGCGCTCATATGCCACCCGTTGTCCCGTCGTCCTCGGTGCGGGCGATGGATTGTAGGCTAGGAAATGGATCACAGCCGGCATGAAGCGGTCGGCGGGGACCGTCCGTCCGTATTCCCAGTTTTCGAGGCCTCCCGGATGAACGCCCAGTCGCCGGGCGGCCTCCTTTTGCTTGAGCCCAAGGTCGAGCCGGCGCTTGAGGATATGGTGTCCGATGTGGTCGAGGGTGGCCGGATATCCCGGAACCGGGACTCGGGCGGCCAGGCACCACCGGTAGAAGGGCAACGAAACCCTGTCCCTGCTCGTACCTCGGCCACCCGACCAGGGCGTGTGTGTGCGCCGAATCAGAGATCACTAAGTATCGCTCGCGGCTGTCCGGGCCGTTGGCCGATCGCATCGACATGCAGGTGACACTCACGCCGGTGCCGCTGGTCACCCTGGATGCGAACACCACGGCGGAGAGTTCAATAGCGATTCGAAGCCGAGTGGAAGCGGCGCGCTCGCTGCAACGTCGCCGTTATGCCGCAACCAGAGGCATCACGTGCAACGCACATGCCTCCGGTCGATGGCTTCTCACGCGAGGCCAACTCGCCGCGGATGCTCGGCGGCGTCTCGTCGAGGGTTCGGAGTCGCTTCACCTGTCGGCGCGGGCGTATCATCGCGTCTTGCGCGTCGCACGAACGATCGCCGACCTCGATGCGAGTGATGTCGTCACGAGCGAACACGTTGGCGAGGCGCTGCGATATCGACAGCGTTAGGGACTATTCGCGTTTGGGACTATTCGCGTTCGGGTCCGCCGTCCTCGGTGCGCGCATTCGAAATACACTCTTCGACAAGCATCGCTGTCGTGCAGGCAAGCCCGTTGACCCGCTCGTCTCGCCAGCGCCAATCCGCCGCGTCGGTTGCCTCGGCGCGATATATCCGCTCCCGGCCAGGCGTACCCGACCTGAACGCACCGTTGCCCCGCTGTGCGCCGAGCACGCCGCGCCACTCGATCACGAGAAGCCGCCCGTCCTCGACCACGTCCGTGCGTCCGGGCACCCAGGAAAAACTGACGCCGACAGCACCCAGCCGCGCGATGACGCGGTTCGGGAGCACGGTCAGCCCGATCGACGGATCGGCCGCGGATACGCGCTGCTGACGGCGCGCCTCACGAGGGTCGACCGTGCCCTCGTCGATCGGATCCGAGAGCGAGTGGAGATGGAGCGCGAGCTCTGCCCGGATGGCGTCGAGCTCTCGGCGCAACGAAGAGTGTGCCCGGGACTGCGTCAGAAAGGGCGCCGGGCCATCGCGGTACGTCATTGAGGTTCCCGCGTCGTTCTTCCCGGGCGCCTTTTGTTCGAACGCTTGCGGCGCGTGAGTCGGCCGGCGACCTCGAGCAGCCTTTTTTCGCCGTTCTTCTTGAGCACGTAGCCGTCGGCGCCCTCGGCGATCGCCCACTCGCGGTCTTTCGCTCGCCCGTGTTGCGTGTAGGCGAGCACTCGCTTTGCCTCGTAGGCGGGAGCCGTACGGATCGTGTGGACGAGGCACGTGTCCTGGCCGTTTTCCAAATACAGCTCGGTCACGACCAGCTTGATCTCCGGAGCGGCCAACAACGACAGCGCGTCGGCCGCGCCGCCGGTGGCGATCACCGTGTACCCGTCGCTCTCGAATGAATTGCGAAGCGCCGATCGTGTATCGCCGTCGGGTTCAACGATGAGAACGGTGCGGGCGGCGTTCGAGCCCATAGGTCTCTCTCTGGCTTAGAGGAAGCTGGACCTGGAGGCTCTCGAGTTCGTCGCGCGGCGCGCGGCGGACTTGGGGGAGGTGGCACGTCGGCCACACACCAGCGACTCTCAATATACCGTAGTGCGCGTATCCGTGCTCGGGCGGCGGAGAATCGCGACGCCTGTCGCGTGAGTCGCGGTCAGCGGGGCCACTGATGGCGCAGCGCGGGCGCGGAAACCACTTGTTTCGCGGCGAGCTCTCGGCACAAGTGCCAAATCACGTAGTCCGATGCCGTGTTGACGGCGACTTCACCCGTCGCAACCAGTTCCGCCATTGCATCCGCAACGGCCGACCAGAGGGCCGTGTCCTTGTACTCCGAGAACTGACTGCGCGACATCGTCCGATCCGTGAGAAATGTGACCGTCAGCCGTGATGACGCACCGAGAGTCCGCGAGCTCTCGCTGCGTTGCTCACAAGCAGCCAGCGTTGCCACGCGTCGACGAGCGTCGATGGGCCGTTGAGGAGCACGTACCGTCCGCCGCGAAGTGCCTTCTCTTTTTGCTCTCGCAGGCGAAAATCGTCGTGGAGGGCTCGTTCGGCGACGAGCAGGTCCGTGTCGCCGAGCGTAGAGATCCATCGCGCGTCGACTCGTGGCGGAATCATCATGACCATTCTCAGCTCTTGTGTCGGAAGGTGATCCGCCCACGGCCCAAATCGTACGGCGACACGGCGACCGTCACCCGATCGCCGGCGATGATGCGTATGCGAAAGCGCCGCATCTTGCCCGCGGTGGTGGCCAGAAGGCGGTGGCCGTTGTCCAAGTCGACGCGAAACATCGCGCTCGGCAAGACTTCGGCAACGGTTCCTTCGATTTCGATCGCCTCTTCTTTCATCCGTGCCTCGCCGGAGCAACGTCACGAAATCGCACGAGGCGTTTGCGTTCCTCATCCCACAGCGCAAGGCGCAGCCCGGCCGTGCCGGAGCGGAGCGTGACTACCGGCGAACCGTGAAACATCTCATTCGCGTCGTGACAGGGCTGCAGGCGGTAGTTGGGAATCTTCGGAGCCACGTGGTGCACGTGATGCAGGCCGATGCTGCCGGTGAACCATTGGAGCACGGGCGGCAGTCGCAGATGCGAACTGCCTCGCAGCGCCGCCTCGACGTAGTCCCAGTCCTCGTGCCGTGACCAGTACGCATCCGTGAATTGGTGCTGGACGTAGAACAGCCACACGCCGGCCATGGCCGCGAGGTAGAACGGCAGCAGGTACGCGAGTACCACCGTCGCCCAGCCGAGAGTGAGGAAGGCGACGGTCAGCAGGATGCCGATGACTGCGTTCGTGAGCCACACGTTCGCGATCTGACGCGGGCCGCTCGATGCGCCCTGGCCAGAGATCCGATTGCTGAGCGCCAGGTAGAACGGCCCGCCGATGAGGAGCAGCAGGGGATGTCGGACGACTCGGTACGCGAGTCGGCCGAGAGGAGGCTTCGCAACGTACTCTCGCACGGTGAGCGTTTTGACGTCGCCATGTCCACGACGATCCAGGTCGCCCGATGATGCGTGATGCAGCGCGTGATCGCGCCGCCATTGCGTAAACGGCGTAAGGGTCAACACACCAGTCACGAATCCGACTGCATCGTTGACGCGGCGGGTTGCGAAGAACGATCCGTGCGCACAATCGTGCATCAAGATGAAAGTGCGAATGAGCAGACCGGCGGCCGGAAAGACGAACAACGCCGCGAGGAGCGGCGACACCGGCATGGCGACCCGAGTCGCCCACATCGTCAAGGCCAGCGGAACGAGCGTTGTGGCCAACTGAAGCGCGGCGCGCGGCGCACTGGGGCCGGTGAAGGGCTCGACCGCCTGGCGCCAATGAACTCCCGCCTTGGGCGGGGCCACTCGGCTCATCGACCCAACCTGGTCACGTCTTCAAACGCAAGCGCGTTTCGTCCCCTGGACGACGTCGCATTCAATGCGGTCCCGTTCAGCGTAGGCACGTTCTTTTTTCCCCTGATGTTGTTTCCTGTGTTCCGAGCGCCGCGAAACCGTAGAAACCGACGCGGCTTGCCTGCGTAATGCTCGGCCCGCGGCGGCCGAGGCTGCCGTCCCGAAGCGACTGAGCGCAAAAAGGGCCTGCTCGCAATTCGGCAGGCCCCAAGTGAATTCGGAACTTGTCCATGCGCTGCGCGCATGTCTCGCTTTTCAAAAGTATAACGTACTCGAGTTGGCCGGACAAGGATCGCCCGCGCCACCGCGTGTGGCGCCCACGATCGCCGGCGTCGCCGACAGCGGGGTCGGGGGTGAGCCGCACGTCGCCGAAGTGGTCCGGTCTTTTTCGCGACGACTGCGACGCGCGTCACGCGGCACACGGCGCGAATCGTGCCCTAAGGGCCTATGACCGCGCGGGCAACTCGCATCGCGCGACGTTAATTGACGGCTTAATCAACTGAGGTATAGCTGCCATGAATGACCGAATCCGACGGATGCCGCTGGTCCACCTCGGCATCCTTTCATTGGCGGCCGCGGCGCTCCTGAGTACGGGCGCCGAGGCCCAGCAACCGGGCATGTGGGGGCGCGCGCGCGACGCGTGCAACGCCGCCGTGTCCCGAGCCGGCTACGTAGTCCTCCGCCGCGACCGCGAGTCGCTGAATGGAAGCATGTACGCCTTTCCGATGCGCGTTCGCCGCGGATCAAACGAGTTCGACGTGACTTGCCGGTTCGACGGCGCGCGCGGGCTCGTCGATCTTCCCGGCTTCGAGCGATCGGGAACCGCCGCGGGCCGCATTTTCGAATCGCAGTCCATGCGCGCACAGCGCCGCTGTGAGGATTTCGTGAACTCGGCGCCCGGCTACCATGTCACCGCGGTCGGCCCGGCGACGCGTCGTGGCAACCTGTGGGACGTATCGCTTACCACTCGCCTGCGCGGACGCGAGGGCGTGGCCATCACGTGTCGGTTCAATCCGTCCAGCAATCGGCTGTCGATTCGCCGGTACTGACACGCTGAACGATTCCAGGAATCCCGGCCGAGCTTCGCTCGACCGGGATTCTTCGTCCGGCGAACCTCGCTCGGGCGTGGAACCAAGGCGATTACGTTTCGCGCATGGCGGCCCCACTCAAGGAAGCTGAGCTTTCCGGCTGGCTCCGCGAACAGCGCCGGATCGCGATCGGCTACAGCGGCGGTGTCGACTCGGCGTACCTCGCCGCGGTCGCTGTCGCGGCGCTGGGCGCCGAAAACGTTCTCGCCGTCACGGGGCGGAGCGCGTCGTACCCCGAGAGCCAGTGGATCGCGGCTCGCGAAACGGCCCGCGCCATCGGCCTCGACGTTCTCGAGCTCGACACCGCCGAGGTGGACGATCCTCGCTACGCGGCGAATCCGACCAATCGCTGCTACTTCTGCAAGTCGGAGCTTTGGTCGCACGTCGTGCCGGCGGCCCGTTCTCGGGGCATCGACGTCGTTGCCGACGGCACGAACGCCGACGACCTGAGCGATCATCGCCCCGGCGCGCGCGCGGCGCGCGAATATGGGGTCGTGTCGCCGCTCGCCATGTTCGGGCTGACGAAGGCGGAGATACGCGAGCGCTCGCGCATCCTGGGGCTGCCGACGTCGGAACAGCCGTCGTCACCCTGCCTCTCGTCCCGCATTCCCTACGGTACGCCGGTCACGGTCGGAAGACTCCGGCGTGTGGAACGGGCGGAGGCCTCGTTGCGAGATCTCGGAGTCGCGGGGGACCTTCGAGTCCGTCATTTCGGAGAGCTCGCCCGCGTCGAGCTGACAGCCGCAGAACGTGAGCGATGGAGCAACGACGAACGCCGCGGTCTTCTCGAGCGCGCGCTGATCGAGGCCGGGTACGAACGCGTGGAGATCGACCCTCGCGGTTTCCGCTCGGGCGCGCTCAACGAGCTCGCGTCGATCGGGGGGGGGCGAACGCACAACTCGGACGCCGCGAGTGCGCCTGTTTCTGGCGATTAATCTGCCGATCGACGTCCGCCGCGAGATCGTGGCGGCGACGGGGCCGATGCGCGACTGTGCCCCCGAGCTCGGATGGGTCGACGAAACGAGACTGCACCTCACGCTCAAATTCCTCGACGATCAGCCGCCGGAGACCGCGGCGGCGGTGCGAGACGCCACCTCGCGGGTGGCCACGCGGCACCGCGAGTTGATGATGCACCTGGGGGGCATCGGGGCGTTCCCGAACTTTCGGCGGTTGCGAGTCGTATGGATGGGAGTGGAACAGGATCCCCGGCTCGAGTTGCTGCACAACGACATCGAGGTGGCGTGCGAGGCGCTCGGCTTCGCGGTCGAGGGGCGTCCCTTTCGCCCGCACCTCACGCTAGCGCGCGTGAAGCACCCGTTGCCGGAAGAACGCGCGCGCGCCTTGACCGATGCGGCGCGCGGCGTGGACTACGGAGTCGACGTCGCGGTGCAGTCCCTCGACCTCATGCAGAGCGAGTTGGGGGGAGGGCCGAGCGGCTCCAAGTATTCGACCGTCGCATCGGCACCGCTTCGGAGCGACTGACATGGGATGCATCACGAGACTCGGCTGTCTGTTCGTGCTCCTCATCGTGGCGATCGGCGCTTGGCTCACGCGCGATCGGTGGCTGACTCGGCTCGAGCAGCGCGCCAGTCACGCGCCCCGCGCGGCGGCCGTCGCGACCGAACGCTGGGAGCCGTTGTCCGACGCCGCCGCCGACACGACGCGGGGCGCGCTCAAGCGGCTCGGCGAACCTCGAGGTCAAGTCTTCGAGTCCGTGTCGCCGGCTGCGCTGGCGTCGTACGTGTACCAGCAGGTCGCGAAGCGAATGCCGACCGTCGCGGACAGCGTCGAAGCGATGGCGAACGGAGACAAGCTCTCGTTGCGCGCCGTTGTCTCGGTCTCGGATCTGGGGGGCGCGATCGGCGACGCCGTCGGCATCGTGCACGATCGAGAGAGGGTTGAGCTTACCGGAACGCTGAGCGTCTTGAAGCCCGGCACCGCCGTATTCGACGTCTCCGACGCGAGGATCCACGGCCTGCCGATTCCCAAGGGCATGATCGCCACGCTCATCGATCGGATCCAACCGGTGCGCCAGCCGGGGGTGTCGCCGAACGCGCTCCCGTTGCCGATCCCCCGCTACATAGGTGACATTCGAGTGGCGAGCAGCAAGATCACCTTGTACAAGACGGTGCAATGAGCATTGCGCGGCGCATCCTGATTGTCGACGACGAGCAGGGGATTCGCGCGACACTCGGCCAGTTGCTCGAGTTCGAGGGCTACGAGGTGCGCGCCGTCGCCAACGCCGTCGACGGGATCACGGAGTACCAGAAGCAGCGCCCCGATCTCGTCTTCCTCGACGTGAAGATGGCGGGCATCGACGGGGTCGAGGCCCTCAAGAAGATCAAGGAGCACGATCCGAGCGCCATCGTCGTGATGATCAGCGGCCATGCGACGATCCAGACGGCGGTCGAAGCGACGCAGCTCGGCGCCTACGACATCCTCGAGAAGCCGCTGGACACGGATCGCATTCTCGTCACGCTGCGGAACGCGCTCCAGCACCTGGATCTCCACGAGGAAAACGCGCGGCTCCGCGAAACGATCCAGTCTCGCTACGAGATCGTCGGCCGGTCGTACGGCATCCGCCTCGTGATCGACAAGATCGACCGTGTGGCGAAGACGCCGGCCCGCGTGCTGGTCACGGGCGAGAACGGCACCGGCAAGGAGCTCGTCGCGCGCGCGATCCACGCGCAATCGACGCGGGCCGACGGGCCGTTCGTCGAGGTCAACTGCGCGGCGATCCCGAGCGAGTTGATCGAGAGCGAGTTGTTCGGTCACATGAAGGGCTCGTTCACCGGCGCCGTTGCCGATCGCGCCGGCAAGTTCGAGCAAGCCCACACCGGCACGCTCTTCCTCGACGAAGTCGGCGACATGAGCCTGGCCGCGCAGGCGAAAGTGCTTCGTGTCCTGCAAGACGGCGTCGTGACGCGAATCGGCGGCGCCAAGCCGACCGAGGTTGACGTCCGCGTCCTCGCGGCGACGAACAAGAACCTCGAGGCGGAAATCGCCGAACAGCGTTTTCGCGAAGACCTGTTCTATCGTTTGAACGTGGTTCCGATCCACGTTCCTCCTCTGCGCGAGCGGAGAGAGGATATTCCGCTGCTCGTCGCGCACTTCGTCAACGTACTGACGAAGCGCGAAGGGGTCGCGGCGCGGACCGTTTCGCCCGACGCGGTGGAGCGCCTCGCGAAACTGGATTGGCCCGGCAACGTGCGTGAGCTCCGCAACACGATCGAGCGGCTGCTCATTCTCGCGGCCGGACCGCGCGTCACCGCCGACGACGTCGGGCGGCTCGGCGGCGGGCACGACGCCGATCAAACGGGCCTTGGCTCGCTGCTCGACTGCAAGACGTTCGAGGAGTTCAAGCACGCCGCGGAGCGGGCGTTTCTGCTCGCCAAATTACGTGAATACGATTGGAACGTGTCCGAGACGGCCCGCGGGCTCGACATGCCGCGCTCGAACCTGTACAAGAAGATCGAGCGCTACGGCCTCACCAGAGAGAGCGTCACCTGATGCCTGATCGTGACTGGGAGAAAGAGCTCGCCAAGATCGACAAGCAGTTGGCGTCGCTGCCTGATGAAGCGCTCATGCCGGCCGCGCCGGACAAGCAAGCGAAAGGGGCGGCGGTCCCGGCGCGCGGCGGACGGCCGGCGGCTTCGGCGCCCGCGGAATCAAAATCGACGACGTCGTTCGGTGTATTCGCCCGGCTCACGCTCGCGCTCGCGGTCGGAATCGCCATGGCCTTTTGGCCGTATCCGTCGCGATGCGGGGTGGGACTCATCGGGTATCTCGGCGCCGTCGGCGTGATGACGGCCGGTGGTGTGTGGGCATCGATCTGGACGTGGCGTCATCGCGCGAGCCGCGCTCACCTCGTGTCGCTCGCCATCACGGTATGGGGCGTGCTCCTCGGCTCCCTGGAGATTTTGCCTCGTATCGGCTATGCGTATCCCACCGACAAGCATCCCGCGGGCTGGTCATGTTCAGCCGTTCCAACCAAACCACAGCCGGCGCCGGTGCAGCCCGCGCCAACATCACCCGCGCCCTCTCCGACGACAGCGAAGCCTCCGGCCCCAACTACGAAACCATGAAAACGTTCGACAACTTCATCGGCGGCAAGTGGGTGCCGCCGGTGAGCGGTGAATATTTCGCGAACCAGAATCCGGCCGACGCGCGCGACACGATCGGCCGATTTCCCATGTCCGGCTCGGCCGACGTCGACCTGGCCGTCGAGTCCGCGAAGCGCGGATTCGAGGAGTGGCGGCATACACCCGCGCCCGCGCGCGGCGACGTGCTGCGTCGCGTCGGCGACATCTTGTCGGCGCGCAAGGAAGACATCGCCGATCTGATGACGCGCGAGATGGGCAAGCCCCTCGCCGAGACGCGGGGTGACGTGCAAGAAGGAATCGACACCGCGTACTACGCGTCGAGCGAAGGACGGCGGCTGTTCGGGCACACCGTGCCGAGCGAGTTGCGCAACAAGTGGGCGATGAGCTTTCGCCGTCCGATCGGCATCGCGGGGATCGTGACGCCGTTCAACTTCCCGCTCGCCATTCCGACGTGGAAGATGTTCCCCGCGCTCGTCTGCGGAAACGCCTGCGTCTTCAAGCCGGCCGAAGATGTGCCGCACACCGGCCACGTACTCGTCGAGGTTCTGCTCGAGGCCGGACTGCCGCCCGAAGTGATCCAGCTCGTGCACGGCGTGGGGGAGGCGGCCGGCGCGGCGATCGTGAACCATCCGTCCATTCCCGTCATCTCATTTACGGGATCGACGGACACGGGACGCGTGGTCGGCGAGGTCTGCGGCCGCATGCACAAGCGCCTTTCGCTCGAGATGGGCGGCAAGAATGCCATGATCGTGCTCGACGACGCCGATTTGGATCTGGCGCTCGAAGGCGTGCTCTGGGGCGCCTTCGGCACGACCGGACAGCGCTGCACGGCGACGAGCCGCCTCATCGTGCAGGATGGCGTGCACGACGAATTCGTGAGCCGACTCGTCCAACGCGCTCGCGCGATGAAGCTCGGCGATGGACGAAAGCCGGGCACCGACGTCGGGCCGCTCATCAATCAGGACTCGGTCGCCAAGGTCGAGCGTTACATCGACATCGGACAAAAGGAGGGCGCCGACCTGTTGTGTGGTGGCCGCCGTCCCGACGGGTCCGCGCTCGATCACGGCTACTTCTTCGAGCCGACGATCTTCGCGCGCGTGCGCGCTGGCATGCGTTTGGAGCAGGAAGAAATCTTCGGACCGGTGTTGTCGGTGATTCGCGTCCGCACGCCGGACGAGGCGTTCGTCGTCAACAATGACGTTCGGTATGGCCTGTCGTCTTCCGTCTATACTCGCGACGTGAACGTCGCGATGCGCGCGATGAACGAGCTCGACACCGGAATTACGTACATCAACGCGCCGACGATCGGGGCCGAGGCACATCTTCCGTTCGGCGGCGTAAAACAGACGGGGAACGGCCACCGGGAAGGCGGGTGGGAAGTGTATGAGTTCTTCTCGGAAACAAAGGTTGGTTATCTGGATTTCTCGGGTGCGCTGCAGCGGGCGCAGATCGACAACTACCTTGGAACCCCGGATTGATCTCGTGGATGCCCTAGCCGAGTCCGATGCTGGGCGTTATTTCACACCCGCATCTCCGGCAGAGAGCGCAGTGAGCATTGGATGAGTCTCAACGAGCAGGCGTCGCCGTCACCGAAACAGGAATCCCCCGCCGTGGAAGCGGCGGGCACCACGGCCGCGTCCGCCACGTCGCGCTCGATCTCCGAACAGCAGAAGTCGGATGCGCTCCGCGATCTGAACCGGAAGCGCTCCGGATTGGACTTCCTCGGCGAGTGGGCCAAGATCTTTCTCGTCTCCGTGCTGTTGTTCGTCGTGATCCGCACGTTTCTCGTCGAGGCGTTCAAGATTCCGAGCGGAAGCATGGAGAACACGCTGCAGATCGGCGATTTTCTTCTCGTCAACAAGCTGGTCTACGGCGCCGACGTGCCGTTTACGCACAAACGGCTGCCTCGACTTCGGGATCCGGAGCGCGGCGACGTGATAGTGTTCAATTACCCCGGCGATGTGACGAAGTATTTCGTCAAGCGCCTGGAGGGTGTGCCCGGCGACACAGTCGAGATGAGAGACGGGACACTGATCCGCAACAGCCACGTCGTGAGCGAGCGGTACGTCGAGCATACCGAGCCGGATATCGATCCTCAGCAGGACGAATTTCGGTGGCAGCGCGATTATCTTGTCAAAACCGCCGCGGCGGCGGGTGTGGCATACCGCCCGTCGCGAAACAATTGGGGTCCGTTGGTCGTCCCAGAAGGGAACTACCTGGCGCTCGGCGACAACCGGGACAACTCATACGACAGCCGATATTGGGGCTGGGTCGCCGATTCGTTGATCAAGGGTCAGCCGTTCGTGATCTACTACAGTTATGCGCCCGACTCCTCGGAACACAGCTTGGCTTGGCTCACGCGCATCCGCTGGTCGCGGCTCGGTGAGCGGATCCGATAGATTGCCTCGACAACGCATGGCTGCTACCGGCAACAAGAAATCGTCGTACGAAGAGGGATCGCTCGACCAATACCTCCGCGACATCAGCGTGTACCCGCTGATCTCGCGCGATGAGGAGGTCCGCCTCGCGCAATCCATTCGCGACGGCAGCCAGGAGTCGCTCGACAAGCTCGTGCGCTCCAACCTCCGGTTCGTCGTGTCGGTCGCGAAGAAGTATCAGAACCAGGGCGTCTCGCTCTCCGATCTGATCAACGAGGGCAACCTCGGCCTCATCCGCGCCGCGCACAAATTCGACGAGACGAAAGGCATCAAGTTCATCTCGTATGCGGTCTGGTGGATCCGGCAGGCGATCCTGCAGGCGCTCGCCGAGCAGTCGCGCATCGTGCGCGTGCCGCTCAACAGGGCGGGGACGCTCCACCGCATCGGCAAGCGGGCCAACGCGCTGCTCCAGGAGCTGGGCCGCGACCCGACGCACGAAGAGATCGCGCACGGCATGGACATCACGGAGGAAGAGGTCGCCAAGACCATGGCGATCTCGCAGACGCATCTCTCGCTCGATGCGCCGCTCACTCCGGGTGAAGACAACAAGCTTCTCGACTACCTCCCCGACACGCTCAATCCGACGCCCGACGAGCAGACCTTCGAAAAGGCCCTCACCGAGTCGATCGAGGAAGCGCTGTCGCACCTCAAGGAGCGCGAGTCGAAGATCCTCCGGCTCTACTTCGGACTCGACGGCAGCGAGCCGATGACGCTCGAGGAGATCGGCGCGCTGCTCGGCATCACGCGCGAGCGCGTCCGCCAGATCAAGGAAAAGGCGCTCTCCCGGCTGCGCCACGTGAGCCGCGCGCGTGCGTTGGAGTCCTACCTCGGCTGACCTTGGGCGCCGCGCGATGAGCGCGGCGCTCGGCGTAGTGGTCTGCGGCTACCTGTCAGCCTGCGGTTCGTCCGCCACGACGGACACGCATCCCTCGCCTCCATCAGGATCGGCCGCGAGCATCGTCGTGAATCCGACGCCAATACTCGTCGGGGTCGGCGGGTCGGCGCAGACACAAGCCCACGTGCTGGACGCGTCGAACAAGCCGGTTTCGGGCGCGACGCCGACGTTTCAATCGTCCGACCAGTCGATCGCGAGCGTGAACGCGAATGGTGTCGTGACCGGGCTCCACGCCGGGGCCGCGACGATCACGGCGTCGTACGGCGGCGTGACGGGCAGCACGAGGGCGACCGTCGTCACGCCGACCTCGATCAGCGGACGTGTGGTCGCGATCGACGGCGGCTCGGTCGCTGGTCTCGTGGCCGGCGTCGAGAGCGGCGCCGGCGCGAACGTCCAGGATTTCACCGGGTCGCTCGACGCAACGGGATCGTTTCAGATCGCGGCGCCACTCACGTTCGGGGCGACCGACTCGATGAGCGTTCTCGTGGACGTAGCGAGTGGAGCACGGCGCTATCACCCGACGTTGGCGCTCGTCTCGACGAGTAAGGCTTCGACCGCCGCGCTGCGCCCGATGCTCGTTCCCAAGACGTCCGTCTTTTCGACGCCGGCGTACCCGTCGTCGGCGGTGGACGTGAGTCTCGCGCAGGCGTTTCAGCGCGTGTGCACCGACGACACGAACGCGAACTGCAACAGCTTCTTCCCACAGCTCTGGAAGGCCGCGGTCGTTCTGTGGAGCGACGCCGACCTCCCCGTCCCGCTCGCGTTCAACACGCAGCTCACGACGTCGCCGATCACCGCGACCGACTCGATCAACCTGTGGAGCATCATCGCCGAGATGCAGAACGAGCTGGGACGCCAGCTGTTCGTTCCCGCGACGCTGTCGTCGCTGCCGGCGCAGGACGTGAACGGCTACTCGCGCAAGGCCGTGCTGGTGTGGGTGGACAACACGCTCACCGGCTTCGCCGGTTACACGAATTGGATTTGGGACGGCAGCCTCAACATGCTCTCCGCCAAGACGCGCGTGACGACCAACGCCGCGCTGGCGAGCCGCAGTCTGATGAAGCACGAGCTGCTGCACGCGCTGGGGTTCCACCACACGTGCGCGTGGACGACCGTGATGGGCGGCTACGGCTGCGGATCCGCGCAGTCGGTGACGAAGTCGGACGCGGCCGCGTTTTCCCTCGGCTATCAGACCCGACGAACGATCCTCTCGGCCGGACCGACGACCACGCTCGGTGACGCGCTGCGCGGGGAACAACTTCGCGAAACGGGCATCGTCGCCGCGCGGACGGGAATCCCGGGCGTGATTCCGATCGCGTCGGCCGCGCCGAAGCAGGTCTTTTTCGGCGGGCGGCTGGTCTCCGCGGACGGCGCGCCGTAGCGTTCCCGCATGCCCCAACCAGCCTCGTTCGACGTCACGACCGGCGTCGACCTCCAGGAAGTCGACAACGCCGTGAATCAGGCGCAAAAAGAGATCGCCCAGCGCTACGACTTCAAAGGCTCGAGCGCGGCGATCGAGTTCAAACGCGCCGAAGCGCTCCTCGGCCTCGTGGCCGACAGCGACTTCCAGATGCGCGCGCTATTGGAGATCGTGCAATCGAAGCTCATCAAGCGCGGCGTGTCGGTGAAGAATCTCGACGTCGGCGAGATCAAGCAAGCGGGCGGCGACACGGTGCGGCGCGAGATCAAGCTCAAGACGTCGCTCGACTCCGACACCGCCAAGAAAGTGGCCGCGGCGATCAAGGACGCGAAGCTCAAGAAGGTGCAGGCGGCCATTCAGGGCGATCAGGTGCGCGTCACCTCGCCGTCCAAGGACGAGCTGCAGACGGCGATCGCATTGCTGCGCTCGAAAGATTTCGGGGTCGAGCTCAAGTTCGGCAACTACCGCTAGTGCGGATCGGCGGGCGCGCACCCGTCGTTCGCGAAGTTCTGCAACTCGGCGCTGTGCGCGTCGAACGCGCGAAACGCGACCGCGTCGTCGGCATTCCAGTACCGCCAACCGCCTGTCCGCTCCGCATGCCGGCGCGGCCCTGACTGCGGGCCCCAGCGGCCGACGAGGATCCTTGCGGCCAAGCATCGGTGCACGATCGCCGGATTCGGCGTCGCTCCCGTGGGGTTCGCGACGTTGGCGTTGACCACCGCGTCGACCGCGGCGGGCATGCCGCCCCCGCCAAGCGTGGCCAGATGCTCGAGGTCGAGCGCGGGTTCGGTTCCGGGCGCCACACGCGTCGCACGCGACACGTTCACGCCGGCGACGATTGCGTCGGGGTCGACGACGTTCAGCGCGGCGAGGAAGGTCAGCGCCGAGAGAACCGCGCCGCCGGCGAACGGCCGTCCCCAATCGCGGAGCACCGTGATCGCCAGCCACACGATGACGGTCGCGAGCCAGAGCATGAACACGGCCGGGTAGAAGCGCTCGGTCGTGAGTCCGTAGTAGTGCACGTACATCTTCATGCGCAGCATCGCCGAGACGATGATGGCCCCGAGCAGCGCGACGACCGGCAGTGACAGCAGCGTGTGCCGCCGCGCGAGGGTGCGTCCCCCCGCCGGCGCGAGCGCGGCGCGGGTGCCGACGAGAATCGGGACGACGAGCGTCACGACCCAGACCATCTGGAAGAATCCCTGACGCGCGTAGCTCGCGGCGGTGAGACCGGTTCTCGCCTGGAGGAACTTCTCGCCGCCGAACAGCCAGCCGATCTGCGACGCGACGAACGCGGCAAAGAGGACGGACAGCGTGCCGAGGGCGGCGGTGATGTCGGCGGCGCCGAGTTGAATCGGGAGCGACGCCGTGGAGCGGCGCGGTGTCACGTTCTCGGCCAGGCTCCCGCGCGCCCAACCGGCGACGACCCACGCGAAGAAGCCGGTGACGACGACGTGCGACGCAATGGTGGCGAAGTCGAACGGAATGTTTATCCAGCTCGCGAAGATGGGGTCGGCGTCTCTCAGAAGCGCCCCGAAGATGAGCAGCGCGGCGCCGGCGATGAGCGCCGGCCGCACGAAGGCGCGAAAGTGCGAGAGAGCTTTCCCGCCCGATTCGCTGGTGAGCGCCTCGCGGAACGTGAGCGGAAGGACGCCGAACGCGACGTTCGCTGCCGCGTCGATCCCGGTGAGCAGCGTATCTCGCAGGCGCCGCGCGAAGAGAGCGGCTCCAGGATCGCGGACGGAGATCGCGGCCATTCCCAGCGAGAAGAGCATGGCGAGGAAGTCGAACGCCTGCAGCGTTCCCGAATTCCGCCAGGCGAGCCCGAGGGAGAACATCACCGCGGCCGAGAGCCAGAGGAACGCTTGGCGCGACGGAGCATGCCGGGCGCGAGCGAAGAGCACGGCGGCATTGACGGCCAGGAACGTGATCCACATGGCGAGTCCGACGCCGCCCGGCCCGTCGTGCATCAGGGCGTCGGCCGACGCGCCGAGGAGAACCGCGGTGGTCAGGGTCGTGCGCGCGACGGACGGCGAGAGGGCGGGGGCGGGTGTCCGCGCGGCCGATACCCCGCTCGCCGCGCCATAAAGAGGTGATGTCATGGCAAGTACTTTATGTTGCAAAGTACGGTCCCGCAAGACTCAGTTCTTTGCCTCCCCAGCGACCGATTAAAGCCACGCCGCCCCGACTGTAGATTTCCGGGCGCCCGCGGGATCTCCAGCTTCGGTGGGCGACCATCCGTCATTCCCGTTTCCCCCTCCCCGCGCCACGCTCGATGAAGGTTTCGGTCATCACTCTCGGTTGCGACAAGAACACCGTGGACAGCGAGCGTTACGTCGCGCAGCTCGCCGACCACGGCGCGACCTACACGAGCGACCTCGACGACGCCGACGTCGTGCTCGTCAACACGTGCGGGTTCATCGACGCGGCGAAAAAGGAATCGATCGACGCGATGGTCGAGGCGGGGCGGCTCAAGGATCGCGGGTCGTGCAAGGCGGTGGTCGGGGTCGGCTGCATGGTCGAGCGCCACAAGGACGAGCTGCTCTCGGCCCTGCCGGAAATCGATCTGTTCCTCGGCTCGTCCGAAATGGACCGCCTGGTTCCGGAGCTCACCGAGCGGGGTTTGCTGGCCGCGGACGACGTTCCGGTTCCGCATCCCGGTGTCCGGCAGTTCGTAGCCGGGTTGCCGCACGTGCGCTACCTCAAGGTCAGCGAAGGGTGCGACCACGGGTGCGCGTTCTGCGCGATTCCGCTGATGCGAGGCAAACACCGCTCGTTCGCGCTCGACGACATCGTCCGCGAAGCGCAGCTGCTCGAGGCGCAGGGGGCGCGAGAGGTGAACCTCGTTGCCCAGGATCTGGCGCACTACGGTCGCGACGTCCGCGACAGAAAAGTTGGTCTCGCCGACGTGCTCACCGCGCTCGTTCGAGAGACGTCGATCCCGTGGATCCGGATGCTCTACATCTATTCGGCGGGGCTCACTCCGGCCGTTCTCGAGCTGATGGCGACCGAGTCGCGGATCGTGCCGTACCTCGACATGCCGATCCAGCACGGAGCGGACGGCGTCCTGGCGCGCATGCGCCGGCCCGAGCGACAGCGTACGGTGCGCGCTCGCGTCGACGCGGTGCGCGCCACCGTTCCCGACGTCGCCATTCGCACGACGTGCATCGTCGGCTTTCCCGGCGAGACCGAGGAAGAGTACGCAACGCTGCTCGAGTTCCTCGAAGAGCTGCAGTTCGACCGCGTCGGCGCGTTCGCCTACTCCGCCCAAGAAGGCACGCGCGCCGCGGAAATGGAAGACGACGTCCCCGAAGCGGTCAAGCTCGAGCGTCTCGAACGGTTGAACGAAACGCAGCGACTGATCACGTCGGAGCGGTACGAGCAGCGCCTCGGATGTACGGTGCGCGCGATCGTCGATCGAGTGGATGACGACGGCGTGCAGGCCCGCGTGCTCTGGCAGGCCGATGACATCGACGGCGTCACCAGGCTCGCGGGAGCGAACAAGGTCGCCCCGGGGTCATTCGTCGACGTCGAGCTCGATGGAGTAGTCGACGACGTCGATTTTTCGGCGAGGCTCGTGAGCGTCGTGTCGGCGCCGCCGGCGAAGGCGCGCCGCGTGCGCGCGCTGCCGATGCTCGGTTCGGTCGGAAGCTACGGTCGGTGAGCGGCGGCTCACGCGGGAAAGGGGCGGGAATCATGCGCCGGGCGCGCGAGCTGTTTCCCGGCGGAGTGAACTCGCCGGTGCGCGCGTTCCGCGGCGTGGGCGGCGATCCGTTCGTCGTCGAGCGCGGGGAGGGCGCGCGCATCTGGGACGCCGATGGCAAGGAGTACATCGACTACGTCCTGTCGTGGGGTCCGCTCGTATTGGGCCACGCGCCGCCGGTCGTTTTAGAGGCGGTGAGCGAGGCGATGCGTCGCGGCACGAGTTTCGGAATTCCGACCGAAGCCGAGGTCGAGCTGGCCGAACTGGTGACCGAGCGGATGCCGCACGTCGAGATGCTCCGGTTCGTCTCGAGCGGCACCGAAGCCACGATGAGCGCGATCCGTCTCGCGCGCGCCGCGACGGGCCGCGAGGTCATCCTCAAGTTCGACGGGTGCTACCACGGTCATGGCGACTCATTTCTCGTCCGCGCCGGGTCGGGCGTCGCGACGCTGGGACTGCCCAACTCACCCGGTGTGCCGGAGTCGCTCGCGGCTCTCACAGTCGTCGCGCCGTTCAACGACCTCACCGCCGTCGAAGCGCTGCTCGCCCGAAATTCGGTCGCGGCGATCATCGTGGAGCCGGTCGTCGGCAACGCAGGGTTCATCGCGCCCGATCCCGCCTTTCTCGCCGGACTGCGCAAGCTGGCCGACGTCCACGGCGCGTTGCTCGTGTTCGACGAAGTGATGACGGGATTCCGCGTGGCGTTTGGCGGCGCGCGAGAACGCTTCGGCATCACCGCCGACCTCACGACGCTCGGCAAGGTCATCGGCGGAGGATTCCCTGTCGCGGCGTACGGAGGGCGACGCGATCTGATGCGCCAGATCGCGCCCGATGGTCCGGTCTACCAGGCGGGAACGTTGTCCGGGAACCCCGTGGCGATGGCGGCGGGAATCGCGACGCTCGACGCGCTCACCGAAAACCTCCACGACGCCATCGTCAGGCAGACCGATCGCCTCGTGCTCGGTCTGCGCGGAATCGCCGCGCGCCGGAGGGTTCCGTTCACCGCCGACAGCGCCGGGACAATGTGGGGATTCTTCTTTCGCGACGAGCCGGTGCGTTCGTTCGCCGACGCCAAGACGAGCGACGTCGAGCGATTCGGACGTTTCTTTCACGCCGCGCTCGAACGGGGCGTCTACCTCGCGCCCTCGGCCTTCGAGGCCGCGTTCATGTCGTCCGCCCACACGGATGAGGTAGTCGACCAAACGCTCGATCGCCTCGACGCCGCGATGGCAACGGTGGCATGACCATCTGGACGGCGCTCGCCGCTGCCACGCTCTGCGCAATCGCGTCGCCGGGCCATTCAGGTGAAGCGGGGCCTCCGCCGCCTCAAAAGTCCGAGACGCTCATTCGCGTTCTGCTATCGGGGGGGGGCCGCGCGGCCTCGGCGCGCGTGTCGTCCCCTTCGGGGTTCAATCTGCTCGGCAGCGGCGGCAGCCTGATGGCTCGGGGCAACGCGGGCGCCGCCTGGCGGATCGAACGCGACGGGCGCCGCGTTCGCGCCGTGCGTCCGGACGGCGTTCCAACCGTGTGGGCCGAAGGATCGATCCGAGCGCAGCCGGTCGGGTCGGGCCTGATGGCGCTCGACGGGTCACCGTACCGCGGGGATCTGGTGTTCACCGGATCGGACAGCGGGCTCGCCGAGATCAACGCGCTGTCGATCGAGGATTATTTGCTCGGGGTCGTTCCGCAGGAGATGGGCGAGCGCCCGCCAGGCGACTCGGCGGCGGTGCAAGCGCAGGCCGTCACGGCGCGGAGCTACGCGTACATCCATCTCGCGCCGTCGCGCGCGTACGACGTCACGAGCGGCGTCCTGGATCAGGTGTACGGCGGCGTCGCCGCCGAGACGGCGGTCGGATCGCAGGCGGTGGAGTCGACGCGCTGGATCGTCGTGATGTACGCCGGCAGAGTGGTGAACGCGCCGTACCACTCGGCGTGCGGCGGATCTACGGCCGCGGCGTCGGAGATCTGGCGAACGAACGACGAACCGTATCTTCGGGCGGTGAGCGACCGTATTCCTGGAACGAACCGCTTCTATTGCGACGGTGCGCCGCGATTCGCGTGGACCCGTGCCTTCGACGCCACGACACTGAACGCGGCGGTCGCCCAGTACCTCGCGACCTACGCGAGCGTGCCGGGCAGGAAGCCGGGGGCCGTGCGAGACATTTCGATCGCTTCACACACGCCGTCGGGGCGGGTCGGGACGCTCACGGTGTCGACGGAGCGGGGGAACTTCGTGCTGCGCGGCAACGACATTCGGTTCGTACTCCGCAAACCCGGTGGCGAGATTCTGGAGAGCACCTATTTTTCCGTCGCAACGGCGCCGGCGCCCGACGGCTCGCTCGCGCGTCTCACGCTCCACGGGATGGGCTATGGGCATGGTGTCGGCATGTGTCAGTGGGGCGCGATCGGGCGCGCGCGCGCCGGCCAGGATTTTCGCGAGATTCTCCAGGCCTACTATCCAGGCACGACGATCGGGCCTGCGCCGTAGCGCCGCCGCGGCTGCGTTCTCGGTGCTCGCGGTCGGCGCGAACCCCTGCATCGCGCGATCTCAGGGCGCCGGGGGTGGTTCGCTCATTAACCTCGACCGACTCCAGATCATTTCGCTCGGCGCGTCGATCGGCCGGGTGCTGCCGTCGCAGGTGGAACCGGCGACCGTCTACGCCACGCAGGCCGAATACGGCCCGATCGGCCAGCATTGGCATCTCAACTTTTCGGTGAGCTACTGGGAGTCCCGTTATCGGGACGCGGTGGTACGGGAGTTCGTGGACGCGATCGACAAGAACCTCACGGACACGTCGGCGCGGGTTCAACCGTCGCGCATCGACGTGTTCGACGTGACGTTCGGCGGCGACATGCGGTACACGCCGGTCTCGAGCAACGTTCTCAAGCCATTCGCGGGCTTCGGCGTTGCGGCGCACGTGATCAACGTCGAGGGGAAGTTGATCAAGGGAACGTTCGTCGAGCGGAACCTCGACGACATCGGCTTCGGCGTGTATGCCACCACGGGGCTCGGCATCCGCATCTCGCGCTCGATCGGCGTCGAAGCCAACGTGCGCGCCGACCTCGTGGGTGGGCTGCGCTCGGTGCAGGCTCGCGCCGGCGGCACGTATTACTTTGGTCGCATCCGTGGCATGTAAGAGGCCTCAGAGCGACCGATGAAGGAACCCGTTCGAATCGGAGTGGTCGGCGCGGGCGCAATCGCGCAGCTCGCGCATCTGCCGGTCCTGGCGAAGATGCGGGGGACGCAGCTCGTCGCCCTGTGCGACAACGACCGTCCCAAAGCGCGCGCGCTCGCCGACCGCTTCGGCGTGCCCGACGTGTACACCGACATCGAGGATCTGCTGGAGCAGGACGCCCTCGACGCGGTCGTCATCGCGACGCCCAACCATCTCCACGAGCCGCACGCCTTGAGCGCGCTCGCGTCGGGCAAGCACGTGCTCTGCGAACGCCCGCTGGCGCTGCACTCGCGCGGCGTGGACCGAATTCTCGCCGCGGCGACGCGCGCCGACCGGGTCGTCGCCGTGGCGAACAACCACCGCTATCGCACCGACGTCCAAACGCTCGCGCGGTTCATCAACGGCGGTGAGCTCGGCCGGATCGTAGGCGTTCGCGCCGGAGCCTTTCGCGGGAAGCGTCCCCCCGATGGCTGGCGATTTCGGCGGGCCGAGGCCGGTGGGGGCGCGTTTCTCGAGCACGGGGTTCCGCTGCTCGACCTCGCGCTCTGGCTGGCCGAGAACCCGGAGCCCGTTCGAGTCACCGCGCACATGGAGCGCGGACGCGGCGCCGGCGCCGTGGAGGACGCACTTCTGGCGCAGCTCGAGTGCGCCGCCGGAATCGCGTTTCTCTTCGATGTGTCGTCGGCGTACGTCGGCGAAGAAGAGCGTTGGTGGTTCGAGGTCCTCGGCACCCGCGGCAGCGCGCGTCTCGCTCCGCTGCGCGTAGTCAAAGAACTGAACGGGCGGGCGACGGATGTGTCGCCCAGCGGCGCCGCCAGTCGCGACAGCGCATTCATCCAATCCTATCGCGCGGAGTTGGCGCACTTCGTCGCGGTCGTCAACGGCGAGACCGCGTTCGACCCGCCGACCGACCAGGTCGTACTGCACAAGATCGTCGAAGCGATCTACAAAGCAGCCGACGAAGGGAAGGAGTACCGCTTCTAGGGCGCCGCGCGCCCGGGCGCGCGCACGGCGATGTGCTCGGACTCGAACGCCGACCGGAGTCGCTGCGCGAATTCGGCGGCGTGCGGCCCGTCGCCGTGGATGCAGATCGTGTCGGCGCGAAGTGAGACCTCGCTCCCGTCCACGGCGCGCACGCGACCTTCCTTCACCATCCGAATGGCGCGGCGTACGGCGTCGTCGGCGTCGTGGACGTGCGCGTCGGGGCGTTTGCGCGACACGAGAGATCCGTCGGGCATGTAGTTGCGATCGGCGAACGCTTCGCACGCCACGCGAAGTCCCGCCTTCTCGCCTTCGGTCACGAGATGGCTGCCGGGCAGGCCGAACATGACCAGTCCGCGGTCGACGTCGGCGATCGCGCGCGCGATGGCCGACGCGAGCTCGCGATTCACCGCCGCCATGTTGTAGAGCGCGCCGTGAGCCTTGACGTGTTGAAGCTCGACCCTGGCGGCGCGCGCGAACCCCATCAGCGCGCCGACCTGGTAGACGACGAGGTCGTACGCCTCGCCCGGCGTGACGTCCATCGGCCGGCGGCCGAAGCCGATGAGGTCTTGAAACCCGGGGTGCGCGCCGACCGCCACGCCGCGCTCCTTCGCGCGTGCGATCGTGGATCGCATCACCGCGGGATCGCCGCCGTGATACCCGCACGCGACGTTCGCCGAGGTGATGAAGGGAAAGACCGCGTCGTCGGCGCCGATCGTGTACGCGCCGAAGCTCTCGCCCATGTCGCAGTTGAGATCTACCTGCAGGCTCATGTCGTGTCGCCGCCCTTGGAGAAACGAAACGCGAGACCGACCTTCATCTGTGCCAGCTCGTGCTCGCGCTCAAGGTACAGCCCCTGGGCTTCGTCGAGCGAGACGGCAACGAATTGCACGTGGTCTCCGGGCTTGAGCTGGCCCATGAGCGGAAGATCCACCGACGCGACTTCACCGATGCGCGGATAACCGCCCGTGGTTTGTCCGTCGGCCATGAGCACGATCGGCGCCCCGCCCGGCGGAAGTTGCACCGTGCCGAAGGTGACCGCTTCCGACAACATCTCGACGCGCTCGCGCAGTCGGAGTTGCGGACCCTCGAGGCGATAGCCCATGCGATCCGAGCTTGCCGACACGCGAAACCGGGCGCCGAACAGCGCGGTACGCGACTCCGCGTCGAGCGCTTCCGTGTGAGCGCCCGGAACGAGTCGCACGATCGGCTCCGCCGAGTAGGGAGGTCGCAGCGTGACTCCGGCATACCATCGCGCGAGCCCCAGCCCACCCTCGCCGTCGTGTAACGATCCGGCGATTCGGCGGGCGAGCTTGGATGACTCGCCAACGCGAATCTCGTCGCCGTCGCGCAACGCTCGGCCGTCCATGCCGCCGAACGCGCCGCGCAAGTAGGTGGAGCGGCTCTCGAAGACCGGCGGCACGTCCACGCCTCCCGCGAAGGCGATGTAGGCGCGGCATCCGTTTTCGGGGCGGCCGAAGCGCAGCGTGCTGCGCGCGGGCGCGAGCACCGGTCGCCAACGGCCGATCGGCGTCGAGTCGATCGTCGCGGTCAGATCCGCGCCGCCGACCGCGATCAGCGTCGGCGCATCGAACTCGATCGCCGGGCCGATGAGCGTCGCCTCCAGTCCCGCGGCGCCCTCCTCGTTGCCGACGAGCAGGTTCGCGAGGCGGAGAGCCATCGTGTCCATCGCGCCGCCGACCGGCACTGCGTGGCGCTGCGCGCGCGCGCGGCCGAGGTCCTGTACAGTCGTCTGAAGCCCGCCGCTCACGACTCGCGCGCTCACGTCGGCCAGTTCCGGAATTCGGTCTCCGTGATGGCGCGGAAGCGAACGCGATCGCCTGTCGCCAAGAGCGCGGGCTCTTCGCGCGCGATGTCGAAGATTGCGAGCGGCGTCCTGCCGATGAGGTTCCAACCGCCGGGTGAATCGAGCGGGTATACGCCCGTCTGACTTCCGCCGATGCCCACCGTTCCGGCCGGTACGACGGTGCGCGGGGTTGTCCGCCGCGGCGTCGCGAGCTTCGGCGACAGGCCGCCCAAGTACGCGAAGCCGGGCATGAAGCCGATCATGTACACGAGGTAGTCGCCACTCGTGTGGATGCGCACGACCTCCTCGGCGCTCATCTCGTGGCCTCGTGCGACGTCGTCGAGGTCGGGGCCGAGCGATCCGCCGTAGTGCACGGGAATGTCGACCACGCGTGCCGGCGGAGGCTTCTCCGCCGTCAGCCCGTCGAGCGCGGTCGTCAGCTCGTCGACGACGCGCGCGTAGGGTGTCTTCGACGTACCTCGAGCCGCGACGACCGGATCGTAATGAACCGCGATGCTCGTGAACGCCGGCACTTGGTCGACGAATCCCGCCGGCGGACGCTGGTCGATGCGCACGGACGCGCTGCGCACGAGGCGGCGCGTCGTTTCATCGATCGTCGCGCCGAGTGTGATCATGACGGCGCGGTCGCCCAGCGGGGTGAAGCGCACGTTACACCGAAAGCGTCATTCCTTCGGCCGACGCGGTCACGCGCAGTGACACCCCGCGCTGCGCGACCGTCGCGCGGCACGACGCGAGGCGCTCGTCGAGGTCGTCGTCGTGGCGCTCTGGCTTGTGGTGAAAGAGCACCAGCTCGTGCACACCGCTGTCGAGCGCGAGCTCGAGCGCGTCGTCGTACGTCGAATGTCCCCACCCGCGGTGGCGCTCGTACTCCTCGGGCGTGTACGTCGCGTCATGAATGAGGACCGAGGCGCCGCGCACGAAGTCGACGAGGCGGTCCCGCCAGCCGGGGTCGTCGCCGTAGCTCGCGTGGGGAGCGAGCTCGTTGTCCGAGACGTGGACGAAGGTCCGGCCGCCCGGGGCGGTGTCGGTCACGCGATACGCGATCGCGCCGCCCGGATGATGGAGCGCGAACGCGGCGATCGAGTATCCGTCGCCAACGTGCGGGTCATCGGCCAGTTCGGCGAACTCCACGCGCGCCGGCAGCGAGTCGAACGTCACGGGGAAGACGACGGGGGACATCTGGTCGCGGAGGACGCGGCCGACGTTTGCGCGCAGCGACGTCGCGCCCCAGATCGTGAATTGGTTGCCGCGCTCGAAGATCGGCGCGAAGAAGGGAATGCCCTGGATGTGATCCCAGTGCGCGTGCGTGAGGAAAATATCGGCCGTGATCGGCGAACCGTTGGCGCCGTCGACGAGCGACTGTCCGAGCTCGCGCATTCCCGTTCCCGCGTCGATGATCACCAGCGCTCCGGTGCCGGTTCGGACCTCGACGCACGATGTATTGCCGCCGTAGCGCACCGTGTGTGGGCCCGGCGTCGGCACGGAGCCGCGCGTCCCCCAGAAACGCAGGTGCAACGTCATGACCGTACGGTGGTCCGGGCCGGTGCGACGCGGCTAGAGCTTGGCTTGTGCGCGAGCCTCGAGCGCCGGACGATCCGCCAGCGTGATGCGCCGGCGTTCGACGGTCACCCAGTTCGCGTCCTGGAAGTCCTTCATCGCGCGCGACACCGTCTCGCGGCTCGCGCCGATCATCTGCGCGATCGTCTGATGCGTCAGCGGCTTGTCGATCGTGTCGCTCCCCATCTCTTCGGCGAGATCGAGCAGCAATCGTGCGATGCGGCCGGGAACGTCCAAGAGCACGAGCCCGCCGATCTTCTCGTCCGCGCGACGGAGACGCCGCGACAGCTCGGTGAGCAGCGCCCACGCAACCGCCGGCGACGACTCGACACGTTTCCGAAAGTCCTCGCGCCGGAGCACGAGCAGATGGGCGTCGTCCATCGCGATGACGTGCGCCGAGCGCGGCCGGTCGTCGATGAGGGACAGCTCGCCAAAATGCTCGCCAACACCGAGCACGCCAAGAATGACCTCTCGCCCGTCCTCACCGATGAGGACGACCTTGACGCGTCCCTGGCGCACGACGAACAGCGAGTCGCCGGGGTCGTTTTCGAATAGAATGACGCTGCCGCGCGGATAGAACCGCTCGCGCGTCAGGTCGGCAAACCGTTGGAGCTCGGTTCGATCGAGCCCATTGAACAACTGCACCGTCGCGAGAAAGTCTACGGTCGTCGTGGTCACGGTCTGGGCATGTGGGCTGAGGAACTTGGCGAAGTTAGTACCTTCGGGGCGGAGTTCCAAACAGTGGGGAACTGCCGACTGCGCGGCTGACGAGGGCGCGACTGCCGACGGTCGCATCTCCCGAACTGCGCGGTTGCCGAATGACGAAACACCTTATGGCGGGCCGGCGCGAAACGCGCCGCTTGGCAGGTGCGCGCTTCGCGCCGCTCGGCAGTCGCGCCCTCGGCAGGTGCGCCTCCGTCACCTGCGCCGGTCGTCAGCTGCGTAGTCCGCAGTTAACCCGCTCGCATTACCTGCCTTAACCCTCTATATTTATCAGGCTACAACTGACCGGATCCGTTCGTGACTGAAGGCTGCCGGGCACGTCCGTGTCTCGCGCTTCGGCCCATCGAGGTTCCACTGAGCGAGAGTCGTAAATGAAAGCCGATATCCATCCCGAATACGCCACGGCGACCGTCAAGTGCGCCTGCGGCAATACGTTCCTCACGCGGTCGACCCAGGCCGAGATTCACACCGACGTCTGCTCGCAGTGCCACCCGTTCTTCACGGGTAAGCAGCGTCTGGTCGACACCGCCGGCCGCGTCGAGCGCTTCCGACAGAAGTTCGCGAAGCAGTCGAGCTGAGGCTCGGTTCGTCTGGCGCTCCGCGATCGATTGGCGGCCGCCCTCGCTCGCGCGAAGGAGGTCGAGAGCGCGCTCGCCAATCCCGGCGCGCTAAACCCCGGGCAATTTGCCGAGCTGGGGCGTGAACATCGACGGCTAATGCCGATCGTCGAAATGGGCGCGCAGTTCGACCGCGCCCAGGACGAGCTCGCGCAAGCGCGCGAGCTCGTCTCGACTGACGACCCTGACCTCGCGGCCGAAGCGCGCGCCGAAGTCGATCGAGTCGAACCACGCATCGCCGAGCTCGAGGCATCGCTCACGCGCGCGCTGCTGCCGCGAGACCCGCTCGACGAACGCAATGCGATCGTCGAAATTCGGGCCGGCACGGGCGGCGACGAAGCCGCGCTCTTCGCCGCCGACCTGTACCGCATGTACGTTCGCTTCTGCGAGCGGCGCGGTTGGAAGCTCGAGACCATGTCGCTCTCCGACGGCGCGCTCGGCGGGGCGAAGGAAGTCGTATTCAAGGTTTCGGGTGAGGGCCCCTACGGCGAGCTGCGCCGCGAATCCGGCGTCCATCGCGTGCAGCGCGTTCCGGCGACCGAGAGCCAAGGCCGCATTCACACGTCGGCGGCGACCGTCGCCGTGCTTCCCGAAGCCGAGGAAGTCGACGTCAAGATCGAAGACAAGGACCTTCGCATCGACGTCTTCCGGGCATCGGGTCCCGGCGGCCAGAGCGTGAACACGACCGATTCGGCTGTCCGCATCACGCATCTGCCGAGCGGGCTCGTAGTGAGCCAACAAGACCAGAAGTCGCAGCTTCAGAACAAGCTGAAAGCGATGGAAGTGTTGCGCGCGCGGCTGCTCGACCTGCGCGTAGCGCAGCAGGAGGCCGAGCGCGCGCGTATGCGGCGCACGCAGGTCGGCACCGGCGACCGGTCGGCGAAGATCCGCACGTACAACTTTCCGCAGAGCCGTGTGACCGACCACCGCATCGGCTGGACGACGCACGACCTTCAGGGGTTCATGGACGGCGAGATCGCGCCGGTCGTCGAAGCGCTGAAGCTTGCGGACGTCGAGGAGCAACTCGGTGGCAACGGCGACGGAACGAGCGCATGACGGCTGACGGACCGACCAAAGCGCGCACGGTCGCACGGTTGGCCGAGGAGCTCGCCCGAGCGCTCGACGCGTGCGGTGTCGCCGAGCCGGTATCCGAGTCGCGGGAGATCGTCTCCGCGTTGTTCGACGTGCCGCGGTTCTGGTCGCTGACGAACGGTCATGTCGAGGTCGATGATCACGTACGCGCGCGGGCCGGGCTCGCCGTCGAGCGACGTGCGAGAGGGGCGCCGTTCGCTTACGCCGTCGGGCGGGCAAACTTCCGCCACCTGACGCTCGAGGTCGACGAGCGCGTTTTGATCCCGCGGGTCGAGACCGAGCATCTCGTCGATCTGGTGTTGGAGGAGATGGAGGGGGAGCAGGAGCGCGGCGGCGTCGCGATCGACGTTGGAACGGGGTCGGGATGCATCGCGCTCGCGCTGGCGACCGAGGGGCGCTTCGCCCGCGTCTACGGCACCGACATCTCTCTGGACGCGCTCGCCGTCGCACACACGAACGTCGCGTCGGCACGGCGGTCGCTGCGCGCGCCGGTCCATCTGGTTCACGGGTCGCTGCTTGGTCCGCTGCTCGACGTTCGGTGCCGGGTCGTCGTGTCGAATCCGCCCTACATCGCGCTCAGCGAGGCCGACCTGTTGCCGGCGAGCGTTCGGAATTGGGAACCTGCGGCGGCGCTGTACAGTGGACGAGACGGACTCGCGGCTACGGCCCGGCTTGTGCGCCAAGCGGCTTCGGTGCTCGAGCCCGACGGCTTGTTCGCCATCGAGGTGGACGCGCGTCGCGCGTCGTTGGCCGCGGAGCTGGTGGCCGGCGAGCGACGGTTTCACGATGTGCGGGTTGAACTCGATCTCGCGGGCCGCGAGCGCTTCGTGCTCGCCCGGCGACTCGACTAACTCTCCCCTTCCGAGGGAGCGATGATCGAAGACAAAGCCAAGGATCTGGGTCGGTTGATCGGGCAGAGCAACGAGTACAAGGAAGTCAAACGGGCCGGCGACTCGTTGAACGACGACCAGGACACGGTCGTGCTGCTCCAGAAGATGGAGCAGCTTCGCATCGACGCGCAGCGGTTGCTCGCGCGCGGCGAACGTCCCACCGACGCGATGGAAAAGGAGCTCGACGTCCTCCTCGGCCAGATTCAAGGCCGCGCGACCTACCAGCGACTGCTCGTCGCGCAGGAGAACTTCGACAAGACGATGGCGCGCGTGAACGACTGGATTCTCGAAGGCCTCGAGAAGGGCGCAGCGAGCCCAATCATCACGCTCAGCTGAGAACGATGTCTCGCGGCCTGCTCATCGTTTTCGAGGGAACTGAGGGCGCGGGCAAGACCACACAGCTCAAGCGGCTGTGCGACTGGATCGTCGCGCGTGGCCGCGACGTCGTCGCGGTGCGCGAGCCCGGCGGAACGGCTTTGGGAGACGAGATCCGGCGCGTGCTGCTCGATCCTGCATCGGACGTCGCGCCGCGGGCCGAGGCACTGCTCTTCATGGCGTCGCGCGCGCAACTCGTCGACCGAGAGATCCGGCCGGCATTGGAACGCGGTGCCGTCGTGCTCCTCGACCGCTTTTTCTTGTCGACGTACGCCTATCAGGGGAGAGGACGTGGCATCCCCGAGACCGCGATCCGGGCGGCCAACGGGATGGCGACGGGATTACTCGTCCCCGATTTGACCCTCCTGCTTTCGCTGCCGACAGAAGACGGGCTCACGCGAGCGATGGAGCGCGGCGGTCACGACCGCATGGAAGGCGCGGACCTGGAGTTCCACGATCGGGTGGCCCACGCCTTTGCCGATTTCGCGACGCCCACCTGGCAGTCGGCGCACGCCGAGTGCGGACCGATCGTCCGGGTCGACGCGCGCGGGACAGAGCGCGAGGTGTTCGCGCGCATCCTGACCGTGCTCGTAGAGCGTTGGCCGGAGGAGTTCGCGACGACCGTCTGAGGCGATCGTCGCGTGTCGAACGAAGCGCTACTCGGGCTTCGTTTGATCGACGATCTTCGTACCGGCTGGCATGGAGAAGGCGAACAGCGAGCGGGACACTTGCGCGTTCGGCTCGAGCGTCGTGAGGTGCACGTGGCGCGAGATCCCGGTCGACTCGGTGATGTCGAATTCTCGAATCAACGCGTCGTCGTCGTCGACCCACACGGTTGCTTTGGTGAACGGCGCGCTCACGCCCGCCTTGGGCACAAGAAAGAGCCCGCGCGCGGCGTGGCCGTCCACGGTTTTTCCCGGGGCGGCGGTGATGTCGTACTTCGTGCGCGGCGAATCGAGAAAGGCGCCCGTCAAATCGATCGGCGTCGAGCTGCGATCGGTGGCCGAACGCTTGATGACCTGACCTGGGGCCGAGCTTGGCAAATACACCCAGACCGCCTTGCCGTCGGACACGATCGCGTCCGACGCGGGCTGCGTGAATCGAATCGACAGCAGGTTCGGCCGCTCCTGCGCGTACTCACCGCGAGCAGTGGCGGTGGAGCTCGTGAGCTGGTTCGTCACTGTCTGCTCGAAGGTGCCGCGCACGGTCTTGATCTTCGCCCAAGCCTGAACGGCACGATCGATCGTGGCGTCCACCGGTTGGGCGCGCAGCGCCGGTGCGGCGCCGACCAGAGCGAGAGTTGCCGCGACGAGTGGGAATCGCATGAGTGTCCTACACGCCGGCCGTCGCGGGCGTTCCAGCCGCAGCCACCGAGCGCCCAATTGCGGCCCCAATGGCACGGAGCTCTGTGACCAACCTCGCAAACTGTTCCGGATAGAGGGACTGTGCCCCGTCGGACAGCGCGCGGTCCGGGGTCGGATGCACCTCGACGATGACGCCGTCGGCCCCGGCCGCGATCGCGGCGCGCGCCATCGGAGTCACCTTGTCGCGCAATCCGGTGCCGTGGCTCGGGTCGGCGATCATCGGCAAATGCGACAACCGCTGCACGAGCGGAATCGCCGTGAGGTCGAACAGGTTGCGCGTCATCGTATCGAAGCTGCGAATTCCGCGCTCGCAGAGGATCACCTGTCCGTTGCCTTCGGCCAGGATGTATTCGGCGCTCATCAACAGCTCGGTGATCGTCGCGGCGATGCCGCGCTTGAGGAGCACCGGCTTGTTGAGTCGACCGACGGCGCGGAGCAGGGAATAGTTTTGCATGTTGCGCGCGCCGATCTGAATGCAATCTCCGTACTCGGCCACGAGGTGGGCGCCCTCTTCGTCGAGCGCCTCGGTCACCACTGGCAACCCGGTTTCGCGCCGCGCGAGCGCCAGCAGCTCGAGTCCCTTCTTGCCGAGTCCTTGAAAGGCATAGGGGGAGCTGCGCGGCTTGAACGCGCCGCCGCGCAGCGCGGTCGCTCCCGCGGCGCGCACGGCGTGAGCCGCGGCGATGATCTGGTCCTCGGACTCCACCGAACATGGGCCGGCGATGATCTGCACGTCGTTGCCGCCGAACGTGACGCCGGGCGCGATCGTGACGAGCGTGTTCTCCTCGCGCCATTCTCGCGAGACCTGCTTGTACGGTTTGCTGACGTGAATGATCTCGGCGACGCCCGGCAGCGCCTCGACTCGCGAGCTGTCGACGCGGCCGTCGTTGCCGACGAGACCGATGGCGATGCGCGTCTCGCCCGGCATCGGCCGGGCCGAGTAGCCCATCTCCTCGATGGTCTTCACGACGCGGTCGATCTGCTCCTGCGTCGCGTGGTTCTGCATCACGACCAGCATTACTCGTCCTCGAAGTCGAAGTACCATCCGTCGCGCGCCAGCGTGACGGGTCCCGCGAAGCGCGCGCCGACGAGCGCGCGGACGTCGACCCGCTCGACCGGCGGGTAAAAATGCGTCAGCGCCAAGTGCTTCGGCGCCGCGCCCGCGGCGAGCTCGCCGCACTGCTCCGGCGTCAGGTGTTCGGGAATGTGCATGCCGGTCGGCAGCGAACACTCGCAAACCAGCAGGTCGCACCCGCGGGCCCAGGCGGCAAGCGCCTCGGACGGCCCGGTGTCGCCCGTGTAGACGATCCGTCGCCCCTTGCGCTCCATGGAATATGCCACGCTCTCGGGCGTGTGGGGAACGGGATGGCACGTGAGGCGCAGGCCGCCCGGGAGCGCGAACGTGTCCGACGGCCCGATCTCGCGAATCATGAGTGGAAATCCCGGGGCCGTGACCCACTCGCCGTATGCCGCCGCGAGACGCGTGACCAGATCGGCGGTTCCCACCGGCCCAATGATGTCCACCGGCGTCGATCGCGTCGGCAGGAAGCCGTACTTCCACGCGAAGATCAAGGATGGAAGATCGCCGTGGTGGTCGATGTGAAAATGCGAAATCGCGACGTGCGTAATGGTCTGCCACGACGGGCCGAGCTCGGCGAGCCGGCGCGTGATGCCGCTGCCGCAGTCGACGAGAAGGCGGACGTCGGCCGTCTCGAGGAGATAGCCGGAGCAACTGCGCGCCGGCGACAGCGAGATGGTTCCGGTGCCCAGCGTGGTGAATCGCACGTCACGGCCCCCGGTACAGCATCTTCACCGTCGACCGCAGGCCGTCCGCGATGAAGATCGCGATGTAGACGCCAGGCGGCGCGTTCCGGCCGGCGGCGTCTTTGCCGTCCCACTGAAGTTTGCTGTCGCAGCCGCCCTCGGTGCCATTCTGCCGTCCGTAGGCGCCAGAGTCGAGTTGCGCCGGCAACAATCCGGGAACGATCGTGCGCACGTGGCGGCCGCGCAGGTCGTAGACGTTGAGCGACACGTTCGCGCGATGCGCCAGGTCGAACCAGAAGCAGGTGTTCGACTGGATGCCGCCGCCGAACGGATTAGGAAAATTCTGATAGAAGAGGGTCGCCGTCGGACACTCCGACGTCTGAATGACGAACGTTCCGGGGCTGGCGGCGGTGATCTGATCGGACGGCGGGCCGTTCACCATGGCCGCGTGCAGGGTCCAGCGGTACGAGGTACACGCATCGAGCGGCGTCGGCGGCACGAAGGTCGTGTCGTTGACCGTGAATTGCCGGAGCTGGCCGTTCGCCGTGTTCGTGATGGTGATCTCGTACGTCCACGGCCCCGGCGGCAGCGTGACGGCCGGGCTGCTCCACGTAAATGTCGGCTGACGCGTGAACAAGACGTCGTTCACGCTGCGCGTCGGACTGATCAGTCGCAGCCAGCTGCGCACGGGGAAGAAGCGAATCTGCTCTTGAAAATTGCCGAGGCGGTCGAAGATGCGGGCGCGGAACCACACGATGGTCCGCTCTGGAAAGAGCGAGTCGGCGTGGAACGACGCCGTCAGGTCCGGCGACGTTCGCACGAGAAACGGCGTGCGAAAAAGCGGTTCGAACGCGGCCTCGAGGGTGACGCTGTACGGACCGAGCGCGGGCGGGCCCGGCGTGCCTTGCACGAGGATCTGCGGGGCGGGCGAAATGCTGTCGTTGACGACCGCGAGCGACACCGACACGGCCGACACCGCTTGCGCGCGGCCTCGACTCGTCACGCCCGCCATCAAACCGACGACTAGCGCGAGCGCCGCGTGGCGGCGCCGTGCCATCATACCGCGTCCGTCACGGGCGATGACTCACACGTGCGCGACGGCACCGTCGGCGTTCGACGTGGCGAGCACCTCGTCCACCGCCGTCGCGCCGCGCATCCGGACGCTGACGAGCGACGACACGCCCGGCTCCTGCATCGTCACGCCGTAAACCGCGTCGGCGGCTTCCGTCGTCGTGCGCGGGTTGTGCGTGATGACGATGAACTGGGTTCGCGACTTGAATTGTGTGAGCATCTTCACGAAGCGCCCGACGTTGGCGTCATCGAGCGGCGCATCTACCTCGTCGAGCAGGCAGAACGGACTCGGCTTCGTGAGGAAGATGCCGAACAAGAGCGACAGCGCGACGAGCGCCCGCTCTCCACTCGACAGCAGGTGGATCCGCTGCGTGCGTTTGCCGCGCGGCGACGCGTGGATCTCGATGTCGCAGTCGAGCGGCGCATCCGGGTTCTCGAGCCGGAGGTCGCACTCGCCGCCGCCGAACAACGACATGAAAATCTGCCTGAAGTTGTCGCGGACCTCGGCGAAGGTTGCGAGAAAGAGCTCGCGCGCCGTCGTGTCGATCTCGCGGATGGCCTGTTGCAGCGTGGCCTTCGCGTCCGCGAGGTCGGCGCGTTGGGTGGTGAGGAAGTCTTGGCGCTTGACCGTCTCGTCGTGCTCCTCGATCGCGAGCACGTTGACCGGCCCCAATCGCTCGATCTCGTCGCGCAGCGATTCGGCTTCGGCGCGGAGTGTGGCGTCGTCCATCTCGAGCGGCTGCACTTCGGTCAGCATCTCGTCGAGTGGCCGGCGCCACTCGGCCTCGAGCCGTTCGCGGATCGCGGCGCGGCGGCCGCCGAGCTCCGTGTGGCGCAGCTCGGCTTGATGCAACTCCTCGTGGTGCGCTTGGGCGCGCCGCCGCGCGTCGTCGAGCGCGTGCTCGGCGGACGTCAGCGATGCATCCGCGCCCTGCACGCCTTCTTCGGCGAGAATGAGCCGCCGCTCGCCGTCGGCGAGCGTGGCGTCGCGAGTCTCGAGGTCGAGCTGCCAAAGGGCCATCTGATCGGCCAGCTGCGCGTCGACGAGCGCCAGGTCGGACAGCTCGGCGCGCAGCGCTTCGAGGCGGGTCGCGGCGGACTTCTGCTCTTCGGTGAGGCGATGCTCGCGGTCGTGTGCCACCTGGAGGCGCGCCTGACACTGCGCGACCTCGATCTGCGCGGCCGTGCGAGCCTCGCGGGCCTCTTCGTACGTGTGTTCCGCGACGGCGAACGCGTCGCGCGCGCGGGTCCCGGATTCCGCGGACTCCAGCACGGTGTGCGAAACGGCGAGCGCCTCGGCGTCGAGGCGCGTCGCCTGATCGGTCAGCTGGTCGCGGCGCTGCGTGAGTCGAATGGCGAGTGCATCGGCGTCTCCGACTTCGCGTTCGACGCGCTGTCGCCGGCGGTCGAGCTCACCGTGACGTTCGGTGGCACGACGTGCCTCGACCTGAGCCGTCTCGAGCGCCCCAGAGGCTTCGATCGCAGCGCGCTCGCATTCCTGCGCCGCGACGCGAGCCGCATCGGCCGCTTCGATTGCCGACGCACGGACCTTTTCCGTGGCTGTGAGCTCGGCGCGCAGCGCGAACAACTCCGCGCGACGACGCAGCGGTCCCGGACCACCAATGAGGCCAGGTAGCCAGACCGCGCCGCGCATGTCGATGAAGGCCGCGCCCTCGTCCACCGGGCTCGCGTGACCGAGCAGCCCGCGCACCCACGCGCGGACCGGACCCGACGAGTCGACACGATGCGACAGAGCGTCGGGACGTTCGTCGGCGACGAGCGCGTCGGGGATCGCGTCCAACGGCAGAAGGAGCAGCGGCCCGGGGTTCGCGGTCGCGTGCCACGCGCGAACGTCGGCGGCGACGGACATGTCGCGCACGACGACGGCGTGAACGGTCGCGCCGAGGAAACGTTCGACGAGGAGCGCCGAAGGCTCGTCGGCATTGATGAAATCGCTGAGCGGGCCGAGGACCGCGCCTTCGCCGAATCGCTCGCGCTCGCGAAGCAGTCGCGCGGTCGCCGGGGCGAGCCCGACTCGCTCGCGCTCGAGCGAATCGAGCGCGTTGACGCGGCCTTGGAGCGAGGTGTGAGTCTCGTCGGCGCGGAACAATTCGGCGCGGGCGAGCGACTCGCGCTCGCGGGCCTCGCGGTCGGTGGCGCGCGCCGCCTCGAGCGTCGTGACCGACTCGGCGACGCGGCGGCGCACGTCTTCCATCACGACCGATGCGTCCTCGATCTCGCGCGCCACGCCGGAGAGCGCGTCGGCGAGCTGTGAGCGCTCGTCGGCGAGCTGCTCGAGCCGCTGCACGAGCTCGTCGCTCTCCTGGCGCGTCCGCTCCCGCTCGATGTCGACGCGACGCGCGCGATCTTGAAGCTCGCGATGCGCGCGTTCGACGTCGTCGACCGTCGCCCGGCTGCGCGCGACCAGCTGCCGGGCCTCGTCCTCGCGCTGCTGGCGCTCGGTGAGGGACCCTCGCGCCGCGTTCAACACCTCTTCGTGCCGCGCGCGGTCGTCGACCGCTGTTTGAATGTCCGAGGTGAGGCGGCTGCCGTAGGCCACGCCTTCCGTGGCTTCCATCTCGGCCCGCTGGCGGCGCGCCAACGAATTGCGTTGGCGTTCCTCCGCCACCTTCATCTCCGAGCGGATCTGGAGCGACTGCTCGCGCTGGCTCGAGACGAGGCGAAGCAGCTCGGTGCGTTGCGCCTCGGCCGCGGCGCGATTGCCGTGCGCGGTGTCGCGCGCCTGTTCGGCGGCGCCGACGCCGGCGTCGGCACCGGGCGCGCCCTCGCGAAGCGCGTGAACGCGCTCGGTCAATCGTCCCAACTCGTCGTGCCACGCCTCCATCTCGCGCTTGGCGAGCGCGAGCTCGACGGTGAACCGCCGGGCATTGAGCTCCGCGTGCTTCTCGGCGCGGCGACGCTGGCGCGCGAGCGAACGGACCTGGCTCTGGACTTCGCTGATCAAGTCGTCGAGGCGCTGCAGGTCGACCGTCGTTTCCTCGAGGCGCCGCTCGGCGGTTCGCCGGCGATCGCGATAGAGACCGACGCCGGCGGCTTCCTCAAACAGCTCGCGCCGGTCGTCGGGCCGGTCCGACAGCAGCGCGTCGATCATCTTGCTCTCGATGACGACGCCTGTGTCGGCGCCGAGGCCCGTGCCGCGCAACAGATCGGAGATGTCGCGAAGACGGCAGGGCGCGCGATTCAGGAAGTAATCGCTCTCGCCCGACCGAGAAAGCCGTCGCGTGATGACGACCTCCTGGAACGCGACGGGCAAGGTGCCGTCTTCATTCGAGAAGTGAAGAGAGACTTCCGCGACATTGACCGCGCGCCGCGCCGAGGAGCCCTGGAAGATGACTTCTTCCATCTTCGCGCCGCGCAGCAGGCGTGCGCGCTGCTCGCCAAGCACCCACCGCACCGCATCCGACACGTTCGACTTGCCGCACCCGTTGGGGCCGACGATCGCCGTAACGCCCGCATCGAACTGCAAGTGCGTCGCGTCGGCGAACGACTTGAAGCCCTGCAACTCGAGCTTGGTCAGTCGCACTAGAAGGACCTCCCTTTACGGTAGACGAGCTGCGGCTTGATACCCGCCGCGCGGAGCGAGGGAACTGCCAACGCCGATTGACCGACCGACTCGAACGCACCGACGAGCAGCCACGCCGAGCCGTTGGTTTGCTGGAGCGCGTACGCCGGCTGCCCCCGGTAGCCCCACATCGAAACGACTCCGGGAACCGCCGATGGTGGCAATCCTGAATCGATCAAGAACGCGAACGGCAATCGCACCACGGTGCCGCTGGAGCGGTCAAGGAGCTTGTGTTGCCTCAGCGCGCGAAGCAGCGAGTCGGCTTGCGCTCGCGTGGTGTACGCGCCGCTGACCACCTTGTACCACGTCGCACCCTGCACCTGCGCCGGCGAGAAAGTTTCCGTCGGAACGTTGTTGCCGTCCTGTTGCAGCTTCAAAATAGCGCCTGACAACGTGTTTGCGGCAACCAATTCGACGGCGAATGCGGCGGTGGAAATGGAGTCGCCGGGATTCGCGACCATGTACGGCGCGTCGATCGCGGCCGTGTCCACGCGGTCGCTCGGATTGGCCGGCTGCACGGCGATCGGCGAGGGGATGACGCGGTGAGTCACCGTGTCCGGCTTCGGCCCCAGTCGCGCCGGCCCGCCGGCGAGTGGCCGGTACGCCAGCCAGCCGACGAGGATCACGATCAGCGAGAGAAGCGCGATCCCGGGCATCGACGTCACCTTGAATTGCCGCCGCTTGACGGCGACGGCGCGCGACGCCCGATGCTCCCGAGCGGCCGCCGGCCTCGACTCTCTCAGCATCGCGACCACCGACGACGCTTCGATGCCCGCCGGCGTCGCGTCGCCGACTACGACCACACCGTCGGTCGCCGCGACGAGCGCCGCGATCCCTGTCGCTCCGGCCGGCGCGGCGAGCAGCAAGAGCGACGTCGTCGCGCGAGCCTCGGCGGCGACGCTGGCCCACCGTGGATTCGAGAGCAGCTCCTCGTAATCCGGCGGTTCGGATCCGCTCGGGATCACGAACAGGCGCGTCGAGCCGCTCACCGGACGGGTCACGCGCGTGAGCGAGATGCCGTACGAGATCGCCTCGACGAGACCGTGCGCGTCGTCATCGTGCACGAGGTGCTGAATCGGCGGCGAATCGGCGAACAGATCGCCGAGCGTGACGCGCCGATGCGCCGATTGGGCTCGCGCGATGCCGAGAGCGACTTGGCCTGTTTGTTCGGGATTGTGACCGACGACCACGATTGCGTGGTGGAGATTCAGCGATTCGCCGAGACCCTGCCCGGCGGCTTCCCAGTCGAATCCCCGCTCCGTCGCGGGCGTCGTCATGTCCGCCGTCGAGGCGGAGACGACGGCCGCGGTCGCGTCGTCGCTAGAAGCTGGGCCACAACGACCACGTCCAGAGTCCCTTGTGTCCTTCCTGGTTTACTGGAATGGCGTAGTCCCACCGCAGGATGGCGTAGTTGAACAGGTTGAGGCGCAAACCGAAACCGTAGCTGCGGAGAGGAATGCGGTCCTTCGTGACATCGTAGCCTGCCGGCCGCGAAAGCGAAACTGATTGCCCGTGCGACCAGGCCAGTCCCGCGTCGTAGAAGAAAAGTCCGTCGAGCGGCGGCAACGCGCCAGGGAGGAAGCCCAACTCGAGGCGGCGAATCAGCGGGAATCGCAGCTCGGCGTTCGCGACGGCCACGCGGCTGCCGAGAAGCTGCACGGCGCTGCAGTTGGTTGGATTCGCGCCGACGACCGGGCAAGAGAGATAGAACGTACTGTTACGGTCGTAGCCTCTGACGAAATCCGGGCGCGCGATGTACTTCTGGAACGCGGTCTCGTCCTTGCCGATCGAAAGGTCGGTGTACGCGCGCGTCGCCAGCGTCAGGTAGTTGAAGAGGATCGGGTCGTAGCGGCGATAGTCGGCGAGATATTCGACCCAGTGATACGTCCCCGTCACGGGGCTCACCTGGACGCGGAAGCGGCGTCCCATCACCGGCCCCGTGTAGCCGAACACGGTGTTGTCGGAGACCAGCGCGACCTGACCGTCCACGTAATTGAGCGACGGGTCGCGGTGCGTGCTGTCGACCGAGTAGCCGCCGGCGACGGTTCCGTCGGTCACCTGACGGGTGATGAAGTCGCGCGTCCGGTCGATGTTGTTGAACCCCGCGCCAAACTCGATTCTCGTGAATCGGTCCAGCGGATACGCCGTGACCGCGAACGCCTGCCGGGCCACGTACGTCGTGATCTGCTGGTTCTCGTGCGCGACGTCGGGGTCAAGCGTGTTGGCGATCGAGTCGGCGGAGAGGAAGTAGTACGGCTGCTGCGACAGCGCCGTCGTGAACTGCCAACGATGCGCGAGGTTCGTGTACCCGATGAGCGCCGCCGCCTCGCGAATGCGTCCGTTGATCTCGCCCGAGAGCGACAGGTGGTTGTTGCCGAGCATGTCGCTCATCACCAGCGTCGTGCCGCCGAACACGGTACGCCCGCCGATGGCGTCGGGCGAATACGCGATCGTCGGACGCGCCGAGAAATCCGGCGTGAGCCGGACATGGTAGGGCGAGACTCGGAAACGATTCGTGTCCGGCAGCCCGAGCTCCGCCGAATCGAGCAGGGCGACCAGCGACACGGTGCGTGTGAGGCTGTCCTCCGGCGTCTGCGGCGCCGGTGACCCGGCCTGTGTCAGATCCGCGATCTGGGGCAAGTCGCGGAACGGGTTTTTTCGCAACGAGCGCGGGTTGTTCACCGACCATACCGTGTACTCGCCGTTCTCGAAGTACGTGAACGCCAGGCGATCGGCGGCGCGCGCCCACGTGATCGCCGGGCTCAGCTCCGTGACCGCTTGCACCGCACCGGCGACGCGAGTGAGTTGGTAGTGCTGGTGATCGTCGAGATCGTAGAGAAAGACGTTCGGCGTGCCCGTCCGGTCGGAGACGTACGCGATCGTTCTTCCGTCGGGAGCCCACTGCGGATTCAGGTTGAGCCCCGCCTGTCCGGGAAGAACGCTGATGGCGCCCGACTCCAAATCGAGCAGCGCGATGCGCCACGGCTTGAATTGCAGGAGAGCAAAGCTGGCGGAGTCGCGGTCGGTCGCGAACGCGATCGTCCGCCCGTCGGGCGCCCACTGCGGCTGGAAGTCGCCGAACTTGTCGTCGGTGAGACGCCGGAAACCGGTGCCGTCGACGTTGATGACGAAGAGATCGGTGATCCCCCCGGCCCCTCCGCTGAACGCGAGCTTGGTTCCGTCGGGCGACCACGTTGGGCTGGTGACCGACTCCAGCGTGAGGTTGAACTGTTTCGTGATTTTGTGCGAGCGAACGTCGACGATGTACAAGACGTCCTTGCCGCGCCGCTGCGCCGTGAACGCGAGCTGCTGTCCGTCGGGCGAGAATGCGCTCTGCGAGTAGAGGAAGCGCAGCTCCTCGAAGTTCGGATCGTACTGGCTCGGGATGAGCCGGGCGGTTCGCTTGCCCGTCTCGGCGTCGCCGAGCCAGAGGTCGATGAATACTTCGCCGCGGCGCACTTTCCCGTTCGAGAGAAAAGCGACCGTGTGTCCGTCGGGCGACAGGGACGGCGCGAGGAAGATGTCGCCGTCCGACTGCTTCCTGTTGAGCATCGCCTGGGCGAATTTCCGCGGCCGGTCCATCACGCCGATCGCCGGGAGCAACCGCGTTTGCACGTTCTCGCGCCACTGGTCGCCCAGTTCGTCGAGCGTGACGCCGAGCTCGCGGATGAACGCGCGCTCGATGCCGACGGTGGGCACCGAGTTCATGATCTGCCCAATCGTCTCGTCGCCCCAGTTCTGGCCCACGAAGGCCCACACCGACTGCCCGTAGCGATACGGGAAGTACTTGTCCGGGTCGTCGCTCATCTGCTCGATCGTGGGGAGCTTTCCGAACAGCGACGCGTCGCGCATCCAGACGTTGGTGATCGTGCTGCTCGGTCCCAGCGACAGATACTCGGCCATTCCCTCCATGAACCACGCCGGCGGCGATACCTGCGCGAGCGACTCGAGTCCGTTGCCGGCCTTGCCGCGGGCGAAGATGTCGTACTGGAACGCGTGCACCATCTCGTGCGTGAGCACGTGCTCGAAGCTGCGGTAGTCGCCGGTGAAGTTCACCAACATGCGATGGCGCGTCGCTTCGGTGACGCCGCCCGTTCCTTCGCCGAGGTCACCGGTGACGTTGTTCTGTCCGAAGTCGGTGCGCGACGAGAACAGCATGATCGGCTTTTTCTCGCGGAACTGATGGTCCAGCACGCGCGAGAGGCGGGCGTAGGCGCGCTCGGCCATGCGGGCCGCGTCCCACGTCGCGGCCTTTTCTTCGGGATAGTAGTAGATCTGGAAATGCTCGGTATCCAGAATCTGCCACTTGAAGTTGTCGTACTGGACTTGGTTTTGACCGAAGTAGTTCTGCGCGCGCGCCGCGCGGCCGATCCCCGCCGTGGCGCTCAGCGCGAGCGCCAGGCCCGCCACGAATCGGCGCGCCATCGCTCGATTCGCGACGTCGCGCGCTAGGCGCCGGTCTCCAGCGGAATCTGCTCGGCGTCGGCCCACAAGCGCTCGAGTTGATAGAAGTTTCGCAACGTCGGGTGAAACACGTGCGCCACGATATCGACGAAATCCAGCAGCACCCACCGACCCTTCTCCAGTCCCTCGACGTGATGGGCCGGCCAGCCCTCCTTCTTCATCGCCGCCATCAGGTGCTCACCGACCGAGCGCACGTGCGTATCCGACGTTCCGCTCGCGATCAGGAAGAAATCCGTCATGTCGGTGATGCCCCGCAAATCCAAGAGAACTACATCCTGCGCTTTGTTGTCGATGGCGATCTGCGCCGCGCGTTGAGCCGCTTCGAGCGCGCTCAGGGTTGACGAAGTTACCGGCATGAAGTTCAGGTCGACGCTCCGATGGATAGGCGGACGGGTGTCCACCAAGTACTGGTAGGATAACGTTGGTTCCGAGGAAGGGTAGAATGGGACGAAGCCTTTAACGCGAACGGCGTGGCACACGCCACGCCGTTCGGCGTCATTTCGTCCCTTTACCCGGCGTGACGGCTACTGCTTGATCACCCAAACGCGGACTTCCGGTTTGACGTCGGCGTGCAGGCGAACCGGTACTCGGTAGACGCCGAGTGCCTTGATCGGTTCGTGCAGGTCGATCTGGCGCTTCTCGACGTGATAGCCCTGGGCCTCGAGTTGAGCCGCGATGTCGGTGGCGGTGACCGATCCGAAAAGCTTGCCCTCTTCGCCGACTCGGGCCGAGAAGGTCAGCGACACTTGCTCGAGCTTCTCCGCGACGCCCTGCGCGGACGCACGGCGGTCGTTTTCGGCGGCGTCGAGTCGGTCGCGCTCCTGTTGGATGCGCTTGAGGTTGCCGGGCGTCGCCTCATACGCGAGGCCGTGTGGCAGAAGGTAGTTGCGGGCGTAGCCGGGTTTCACGTTCACGACGTCGCCCGTCGTGCCGAGATTCTCGACAGCTTGGCGAAGAATGATTTCCATGACTGAGCTCCGATCGAGGTGCCGATTGAGATGACGATGTTACGGCGCGGGGCGAGCGGCGCGTCCGCGCCAGTCAGCCCAGGTGTCGCCGAGGCCGAGCGCGAGCGCCGCCACGGCGAGGAGAAGAAACGCGGCGAGGGCGAATGCCTGTAGCACGGGAGCGAACAGCAGCACGACGCCCACGGTGATCGCGACGCCCAGACTGCCGGGCGCCATGAACCACGAGAGAACGCCGAGGCCGCGCACCGCGTAGAGCGTTCCGAAAAAGACCAACAGGTTCTGTCCGAGGCCGCGCAGCGTGGAAAGAGTCGGAACGAGAACCGTCGTCAGTCCGACGATCAGTCCCCAGACCAACTGGTCGTTGAAACGAAACTCGCGCAGCGGCTTGAGCGGCGCGCCGAGTCGCGTGCGTCCGAGCCGGTGGTACGTGGCCCAGGCGAGCGCGAGCGCGGCGAGCGATTCGAGCGCGAGTAGAGAAGGGAAAATCGTTCGCGCGAAGCCCGAGATGGACGCGAGTCCATCCTCGGTCTGATTCGGCGCGTCCGACAGTGCGGGAATCTTGTCGACGAGCTGCTGCCACTCCTTCGGGTGCGACTGGACCAGTTGCGTGACAGCGGCCATCGTCTCGCCGTTCCGCCGCGAGAACTCGTCCGACATGATCGTCGCCGTGCGCGACGCCGAAACCGGGCCGAGGAAAGCCATCACCGTGGCGAGGCCCAACGTCATGACCAGCGCGGCCATCGCCCGCGTGAAGAACGGACGATCGGTGGACAACAGGCAGACGATGCCGAACGCGCCGGCCAACAGCAGACTCCAACCGCGTGCCAGGTTGCTGAACGGCCCAACCGTTCCGGGCGGCTGCACCGTGAGCACCACCGCGATCGCCACCCACGCGATCGCGAAGAATGCCCGGCCGCCGGCCCACCATCCCACGAGCGCGCACGCCGCGACCGCCGGCACGAAGAGCATCATCGTCTGCTCCATCGGCAGGAGGGCGCGCACGTACGGCGTGATCGGGAGCAGCACGAACGCCGCGAGAGCGAGAAAGAGCTTTCCCCAACCGCGCTCCGACGGCGCCGGCGGCGGCGCGGATGCGTCGCCGGCCGGGCGCGGATCGGTAGCCAGCTGGTTCGGTGCTGGGTCGGTCATCAACTAGGGCTGAAGGCCCCGCGTGTACGGAATGATCGCCAAGTATCGAGCGCGCTTGATGGCCGTCGACAGCTGACGCTGGTGCCGAGAGCAAGTGCCGCTCAACCGGCTCGGGAGAATCTTCCCGTGATCCGTGATGAAACGGCCGAGCGTGCGATCGTCCTTGTAGTCGACGTAGCGAACGCGCGTCTCGCAGAACGGACAAGCTTTTTGTGGTCGTCGCATGGTCTACTCCTCGTCGTCGTCGTCGTCCTGGTCACGACGACGGTTGGCGGCCGCGATCTCCTCTTCCGACATCGGCGGGGCACCGAGCTCGTTCTCGTAGAGCGTGATCAAGTGACGGACGACGCCGTCATCCAGCTTGATCGCGCGCTCGTACTCGGGAAGCGCGGTCGCATCGGCCGTGAACTTCGCCACGGCGTAATAGCCGGACTCGCGCCGGCCGATCGGGTAGGCGAGCTGTCGCCGACCCCAGTGATTCACCTGCAGGTCTCCCGGATTTCCGAGGAGTCCATGCAGCCGACCGAGCTTCTCGTTGATCGCGGCGTCTTCGAGGGTCGAGTCGAAGACGTACACCGCCTCGTATTGGCGCGTCATGCGCTGGCAATCTCCCTTTGGTCTGGGCCGCCCCTCGCTGGTTGCCGGAGCGAGAGGAGGGGAAGTTGTACGCGGTGCGCGGACATGCGCACAGCTCGCTAATCATAGCCGCGGCAACGGATTATCTCAAGGCAAAGAGTCCTTTGGCACCCGACCTGCCCCTAACGTCCCCAAGGGCCAATATGCTTGGCCTAGGCAATGGTTTTACGGAGGAGCCATGAAGAACCTGCGCATCATCGCCGTTGTGCTCGCCATCGCGCCGATCGCGGCCGGGGCGGGGTTGACCGCTTGCGGCCGAACGAACGAGGCCGGTGGTGAAGTCGTGCCCGCCAGCGCGGTTGGTTTGGATGTAAAGAACCAGAACTTCCTCGACGTCGACGTCTTTACGATCGTCGACGGACTGTCGACCCGGTTGGGCACGGTGACCGGCAATTCCAGCCGCCACTTTCTGCTGGACCCGTCAATCGGAGCGCGCGATTTCCATCTGATTGCCGTGCCGATCGGCGGTTCAGGCCGCGCGTCGAGCGGCAGTCTCGCCGTCGGGGCCGGTCAAACGATCGTGTTCACGGTCGGCGCAGTGTTGCAGAACAGCACGGCCGTGATTCGCTAGCGCTTAGGCGGCGCTAGCGACGCGCGCGGAGCCACGCCGGCGGACTCTGTCCGTGGGCGAGGGCTTCGAGCGTGGGATACACCGCGGTCGCGTCCGACCGCCGCGACATCGGATCGAGAATGTTGTGCGGCAGTCCGAGCGAATCAGGAAACTCGTACACCGAGACCGCCACACCGCGGTCGTTCCATACGCGCGCCAGATCCAGAACGGCCGGCGTCTTGACCGTACCGTCGTCGGCGTTCACGAGGAACAACACTTCGGCGCGCGCCGGAATCTCGCGCGGCGCGTCCCGCCGAACGGCCATGCCCAGCTTGAGCACCTGCGCCAGCGCGTGCGTGGTGTAACCCGGATCGCGATCCGGACGCGCGGTGTCGGGCGCCGCCCGACGAGTGACGTTCGGGACGTGCGAGCTCAGGTTCACGAGCGGCTTTTCGAGCATCGAGGGGACGTGGCTCACCTCGAACGGCGGCGCGATCACGACCGCGCGCCGGACCTCTGGACGATGTTCGGCGGCCCACGCGGCGATCGTACCGCCGACGCTCAGCCCCTCGACGATCACTGAGTCGCCCAACCCCGCGGCGATGTCGACGGCGGCGTCTCCCGTACGGCATAAATCCGCCGCGGAGAGCCGCGACAACTGACGCGCGTCGCGGCCCCGTTCAGCGTGGTGGGGCAGACGCGGGACGAACACGTTGTCGCCGCGCGCATACAGCGAGTCGGCGAGCGCCGCGAATTGACGCGGCGAGTCGGTGAACCCGTGGAGAAGCACGACCGCCCGCGGCGTCTTCGACCCATGGACGAGCAAGATCGACTCTCCGCCCGGTGCCGCGACGGCCGAATCGGCGGCGATGATTTGCCTGGCGCGCTCGACGGCTGCGTCGTAGTCCTTCGTCGGGCTGGGATGCGAGCGCATGTCCCCAGCTCCGGCCGGCACGACGGCCGCGATGCCGAGGACCACCATGGCGCTGCGCCAAACAACACCAAGACCCGGAAGGATCACGAGCATTCCCTGAGGTAGGGCGGCGGTCGAGATCGCCGCTAAGGGATACTACGCTTGCGGC
>DASYSS010000043.1 GCA_036003045.1 Gemmatimonadaceae bacterium | reverse complement strand
GACTGTCCCCAGTCGATGAAGAATGGAATCAACCCGTCCGCGACGACTGTCGCGGGATCGGTGTAGCGCCATGAGAGCATCACGCCGTCGGGACGCTGCCGACGGCCGTCCTGGACGCGCCCGAGGCGTATGCCGCTCGCTGCGGCGTTCGCGCGCGCGGCATCCACATCGTTCGTCTTAGCCGCCCACGTGACGAGCCGAGGCTCCTTCGCGCGGTCGAGATTGAACGCACGGGGTGTCGGCGGATTGGGTTGCTCGGGGTCGGGCGCGTCGGCCGAGGAGAAGCATGCACGACAGCACGATCACCCAGAGCAGGAACGCCGCGATGTTCGTACGCTCCCACACGCCGATCAGCGGCGTGGGCTGGTTGGAGCCGATCGCCGGCGCCTCGACCGCGGTGAGAGCACCGAACACGACCAACACGACGAGTGTCGCAATCGAGTAGACGCGGAATCGCCGCCCGAATGCCGTTGCCCCGAAGCCGATCGCGAGGAGCATGAGCAAGACGGTGACGATGCCCAAGGCGATGTGAATCGTGTCGGTCATCATGCCGCCCCCGGCAGCGAGCGCCGGGCGAAGATGCATCGGGGCAAACGGCCAAACGAGGCCGAGCAGCCCGTACACCATCACGAGGTCACCCACGGCCCTCAGTGCGCGAGAACTCCCGGCCGCTTCGCGGACGCCCCAGCCGAAGACCGTCACGAGTGCCGTATAGAGGAAAGCCATCGGCAGCCAGATCGCTCGAGTGGGTGCGCCGATTGCCGAGAGCTCGCTCACCGTTTGCGAGACCGAGCTGTATTCTCGCCACACGAGCGGCGATACGACGTTCATCGCCACGTAGAGCAGCGACGAAACGAGGCCACAGACGAGCAGGACTTCCCGGCGCGTTCCCGGTGTGGAAGTTGGCAGCGCGATCGTGACATGGCCCTCGGCAAGGCTGACCGACGTCATTTGATCTTCCTCCTTTGATCCGCGCTTCCTTACGCGGGTGCCGGAAATTCCGGCGAATCGCGGAAGATGTCTGTCGGGCGGAATGCGTCAGTCCCGTCGGGGACTGGCCGACGGGTCATCCTTTCGCATGATTTTCTGTTCCAGCGCCAAAATCACCGATTCGGGTGACGCGGACGGCCTCGTGCGGCGCTATTTACCCGTGCACCCAACCCATCTGAGGAAGCACACATGAACCGCACGGCCACGTTGATCGGCGGGACCCTCCTTGCCATGAGCGCCGTCGTCGCGAACCCCGATCGAGTCCTCTCCGCGCCGACCCGAACAGCGGCGCTCCGACTTAGTCCAGAGCATGACCGACTAACGGCGATGGCGGGCACTTGGGACGTGGACATGACATTCTGGTTCCAGCCGGGCGCGTCCGGGGTGACGGTCAAAGGCACGTCGACGATTCGCCCGCTGCTCGGCGGTCTGTTCATCGAAGAGAAGATCGACGGCGTCTTGAATGGCACGCCGTTCACGACGCTGTCGTGGACGGGCTTCAACACCGGCACGCGAGAGTACGAAGCCACCCGCATCGCGAGCACCAACACGATCCGCATCACCGAGAACGGATTGTGGGACGAGCGGACGAGACGGTTCGAGCTGAAGGGGTCGTACAAGCTGGCGGGGGATACCTGGACGCAACGGACTGTCATTCAACCGACGGCCGTCGATAGCATGGTGGTGGCGAGCTACCTGAGTTTCGCCAAGATTCCCGAGTGGAAGGCGGTGGAAATTCGATACAAGAGAACGTCGAAGTAGCATCAACCGGATCATCCAATGGCAATTCGACGCTACATCCTCGCGACCGCCTTCGCGGCGCTCGCCGTCATGCCGGTCGGCCCCGTGAAGGCGCAGAAGGCGAACGAAGGCTACGTGGCCTCGAGCGACTCCGTCCGCCTCTTCTATAGAGTGGTCGGCCACGGCCGCGACACGATCATCGCGATTCACGGCGGGCCCGGCGTCGATCTCGAGAGCATCTACGGCGACTTCACGCCGCTCGCCGACAAGCACGTGGTGATCTTCTATGACCAGCGCGGTACCGGCCGTTCGACGCTGCCGCGGGACACGACCGTTCTCACGGCCGCGGCACAGATCGCGGACCTCGACGCCGTCCGGCGTCATTTCAACGTCGATCGAGCCATCCTTGTCGCGCATTCGTACGGACCCCTTCTCGCCGCATCGTACGCGATCGCGCATCCGGAACACGTACGCGCGATGGTTCTCTTCGGTCCGGTCCCGCCCTATCGCGCCGATTTCTGGCAGCGCTTTGGAAAGACGATGCAAGCGCGAATGGACAGCACGCTGAGCGCGAAAGCGGCGGATGCGAATCGCCGGCTCGCCGCGGGCAAGGACATTCGCCAGGCCTGTCACGACTACTGGGCGGCCGGACTAGTCCCGCGCGTCGCCGATCCGTCATCGGTGTCGCGCATTCATTCCGACCTCTGCGCGTCGGATCCGGCGGGAATCCGCTATGGGCTGAGGACGACCAACGGCGCCGTCATGGCCTCGTACGGCGATTGGGATCTGCGGCCGTCGTTGAAAACGCTTCACGTGCCGACGCTCATCATGCACGGCGAAGAGGACGCGATCCCGATGGACATGGTGGCCCAGTGGACGACGATACCCGGCAGCAAGTTGGTCCGCCTTCCGCACGCCGCGCACATGTTGTACGCGGAGCGGCCGGATTTCGTCTGGCCCGAGGTCATGAGATTTCTCGATGGACTGCCGCGTTGAGCGCGACGACTGACATCAGACCGGGTGCGACAGAGACGCTTCCAGTCGAGCGCGAGAACGAGTCGCGCGTTGGAACGCTGCTCTTCTCGAGCTCGATCGGGTCGCTGATCGAATGGTACGACTTCTTCGTCTTCGCGTCGTCGGCGGCGCTGGTGTTCGACCGCGTGTTCTTTCCCACGGTGAACCCTCTCAACGGCGTCCTGCTCTCGCTGATGACCTACGCGATCGGTTTCGTCACGCGGCCGGTGGGCGGACTGGTCTTCGGCATCCTCGGCGACCGCTACGGACGAAAGCGGATTCTGGTGTGGAGCCTGATGCTCATGGGCGTGGCGACGATGGGCGTCGGCGTGCTGCCCGGCTATGCGTCGATCGGCCTCGCGGCGCCGGTGTTGCTCGTGGTCTTGCGACTCATTCAGGGATTCGCGGTCGGCGGAGAAGTGGGGGGCGCGCTTCTGCTTGTCGCCGAGAGTCTCCCCGCTAAGCGGCGAGGATACTGGACGGCGTGGCCGATGGTCGGCGGGCCGGCGGGCAACGTGCTGTCGGCGGCGGTGCTCGCACTGCTCGGCATGTCGTTGGGCGACGCCGGTCTGGCGGACTGGGGATGGCGCGTCGCGTTTCTCGCCTCGGGTCTGCTGATCGGCGTCGGCATTTGGATGCGTACGCGGGTCGCCGAGTCGCCGTTGTACCGCGCGTACGCCGAGCGGCGGGCACACACGAAGAGTGAAGGAGTCGGTCGCACGGTGCTCGCGCAGTGGCGGTCGGTGTTGACGGTCTTGTTGGTGAAGGCGGCGGAGAATGCGCTCTTCTACGTGTTCACGACGTTCTTCATCGTGTACGTGACACGCGTGCTGCATCAGCCGAGGACGTTGGCGTTGGAGGCGGCGGCGGTCGGATCGATTGTGGACGTCGTCGCGATCTTCGCGGCGGGCGCGCTCTCCGATCGCATCGGACGACTGCCGGTCACGGGGTTCGGGTTGATCGGCGCGGCGATGTGGTCGTTCGTTCTCTTTCCGGCGACGGCGAGCGGTGCCACGCTCGTCATCATGGTCGCGGCGGCGGTCGGCGGAATCTTTCATGGCATCATCGTCGGCGGGATGTCGGCCTTCTTTGTCGAGCTATTTCCGACGAAAGCGCGGTACACGGGCTTCTCGATCGGCTACCAATTCGCCACCGTCTTCACCGGAGCGGTGGCGCCGCTCATCGGCGTCGCGCTGCTCGACCGATTCGGGTCGACGATTCCCGTGTCGCTGTACGCGGCGGCCATGGCGGCGCCGGGGCTCGCCGCGTTGGGAATGGCGGGCGAGACGAAAGGTCGGGACCTCTCGGCGTAAGCGGCGCCGTTCGCAGGCTGGACCGATCGTGTGAACCGCGGTGTATAGCGCTCTCTCGAAGGCGGACGCGGCGAGAGGCCGAGCGGCCCCACCGAAGACCGCGTCCCGACGTAGTACCGTCGTACCATACCCCGCCGCGGCGATTTCCCCAGGATTGTATCGCGGGTGACGGTGCTCAAGCAGCACGGAGTTCGAGTGACTGAAAGCGTCGTTGTTCTGAATTCATCGGCTTCCTCCGCCCCCCGCCGAAGGTGGAGCGTGGAAGCCGGGGTTGCCGCCGTGTTGTTCGGGCTGGCGCTCGCCGCGTATTTCACGGCGAACGCGCACGGAGCACACCTCGCCCGGCCTCTGCCGATCGCACTGTTCGTTCTCCTGGCGGGCGGCTACATCGCGCTCGGCGTTCCGGACGTCGCGCGCCGACTCACCGTAGCGCTGCCACACGCGTCGGTTCGACTTGCCGCCGGCCCAGCGGTCCTCTGGCTTGCATGTGTTCTCTATGCGGCAGCGGCCGGTCTCGCTGTGGGAGATCGCGCGCTCTCGATCGCAGTCTATCTCGCGATTCCATCGCTGATTCTCGCGACAGGCCTAGCGAAGCCCGGCGAGTTCCCGTGGCGCGAGCTCGCCGCCGCGGCGAGTCTCGGTCTCGGCGTGAAATACCATCTGCTGCCCTCGCTGCCGCTGCCGGCGCCGAGTGGGTACGACGCGTCACGACTCGTCGGACTCGTCGCCGGACTGTACTTCTTCGTCGTCGCGCGGCCGCTCGACGGTGTGGGCTACCGGTGGTCGCTCAGCCGGCGCGACGTTTCCACAGCGGTGCTCGTCTTTCTCGGGTACGCCGCCATCGCGTTGCCGATCGGATTCGCGAGCCACTTCATCACGTGGAATCCTCGCGCCGCCGCGCCGGTCCTGCTGCTCCAGCCGATCATCATCTATCTCGTCACCGCCGTGCCGGAAGAGTTCCTCTTCCGCGGCCTGATTCAGAATCTCTTATCGCGCCGGCTCGGCATTCCGCTCGGGCTCGCTGTCGGCTCGATCATCTTTGGATTGTCACATCTGCCCGACCCGCGCTACGCGGTGTTGGCGACGATCGCGGGTGTCGCCTACGGGTTGGTGTATGTGCGCACGGGGAAGGTGACCGCATCGGCGATTACGCACGCGCTCGTCGACGCGGTCTGGGTGATTCTGTTGCATCGATGATCTGGAGTCGAAGCCATGCAGGTGCGGTCGCCGTCGTTGGCCATTCGGTCGGCGGTTCAGCCGATCGGTCCGATCGTTCACGCGCTCGAAGCAGGCACGATCTTCGTCCTCCTGCTCGCGTACATCTGGTACTTTCAAGCGCGGGTCCATTGGTCGTGGATGATTCTATTGGCCATCGTTCTCGCCTCCCATCTGGTTCGGGGTGAGTCGGCGGCCGAACTGGGCTTGAGGCGCGCCGGATTCGTCGAGTGCGCGCGCCGCTTCGCGATTCCCGTGTTGGTCGTCGCGATCGCCGGCGTGATTGCCGGGTTCGCGTTCGACACGGTGCGCGACGTGGCGGCCTGGCGAGTGGCGGGCGTCCTCGGCGGCTACTGCTTCTGGGCGCTCTTTCAGCAATACCTGCTGAACGGCTACTTCGCGAATCGCCTGCAGGCGTCGTTCGACTCGCGCTATCAGTTCGTCGTCGCCCCGATCGCGGGACTGATGTTCGCCGCGGCGCACGTGCCGAACCCGCTGCTCATGGGTGTGACGCTCGTCGGCGGCACGGTGGCGGCGTGGGCCTACCAGCGCCATCGCAACCTGTTCTTCCTGGCGTTCGCGCACGCGTTGATCGGGACCATGCTCTGGCTCGTCGTGCCCGACTCGGTGAGTCACCATCTTCGCGTCGGGCCGGGGATGAGGAGGAATCACGCACATGCGGTGCAACGGCCGGCCGCTGGGCGAGCGGACGTGAGCACGCGAACGTTGGAGCGGCCGAGCGCCGGGGAGCGCTAGTCTATCGTACCGTTCGCGCCGGCCGATCGCGGTCGAACCGTGAGCGGCCGTCGAAGCCGGCGCGCTTGGCCGCCGCGAGCGGGTTCGCGACGCCGTCAAACTCGGTGCGCTTGATCCTTCGCCGGCGGGCCGGCCGTCCACTTCGGCAGCCGGCCGTGAAGATGATGTGTTGCACGCCGGCAACGGCGGCCGGAGCACGCCGGTGCCGCGGTTCCGCCAACGAGCAAGACCGGCCGGGCAGCTGTCACACGACGCGATCGACGTCCACGGCCGCGAGCGCCATTTCGTACAGCAGCAGGGTATCACCGCGCTCGTCGATTCCCCGAGTACCGGCCACTCGAAAGCCATTGGCCTCGACCACACGCCGGCTCGCCGCATTGTCTTCTGCAACGCCGGCCCAGACTGTTTTCACCGACACTTCGGCACGGGCCCAGCGAAGGGCGTCGGCGACCGCGCGCTTCGCCAGACCACGGCCCGTCGCCGACGTGGCCAGCCAATAGCCAATCATCGCACGCGCGTCCGAGGCGCTCACTTGCTCGAGGCCGACGACGCCGACCGCAGGGGCGTTCTTCGACTCACAGATCGCGAAATGAAACTCGGTTCCCTCGCGGCGCGCGGCGAGGGTGTGTCGGATCCACGACTCGGCGTCCGCTAGATCGTACTTGTCATGATACCAATCCAACCAGCGGCGAAGCGCGTCTCGCGAACTGTTGACGGCCGCGAAGAGCGCCGGAGCGTCGGTGAGCTCGAGTGGACGGATGTTGGACATGCGCGTGTGTCGTTCTAGGCGACGGCGTCAGAGAGGCTTTCGAAAGAATACTTCGTCCACTCCGCCTTCATTGAGTCCAGGGAGAACGCCGCAGTCGGTGAAGCCCATGCGCCGGTGCCACGCTTGCGGTTCAGGCTCGTTCGCCGACGATGAGCTGAGTGGCTCGCCGAAGCCTTCCCGTTGAAGAGCGTGCTCGGCGAACCCGAGCAGGGCGCGGCCGACGCCGTTGCGTTGATGCTCCGGCGCTCGCCCATCGAATATTGACCGGGGTCGGCACGTCGATCGACCGTGGCTAGCGGAGCAGACGCTCCGGATCAGCGGCGGGCTCGCCGAGTTGCACAGGCGCGCGTCGGGCGAGTCGCAGCATCCCCGCGCTGACGACACTTCCCCCGATCCCAAAGAGAGCCGTGCTCGCCGCGATGATGCCGATCGGCACCGAGACACCGCGCGCCGCGAGTGCCGCCAAGACGGGAATGCTCGCGGTCGCGAGCCCACCCCAAAACGCCACTCGCCCGGTGGAGAGCGCCGACAGCGACTTTCCCCGCTCGCCGCGCGCGACGAACCACGAAAAGAGACCGCCGGCGACCGCGCCCGCGACGAAGTCTCGAACGGCCACGGCGAGCAACTCGCGCGGGCCGAAGATGGACGACGGCACGAGTCCCGTGGCGAGCCCCAGCGCCAGGATTCCGGTCCCCAAAGCCGAGAGTGCGACGCCGGCCGTGAGGCTCGTGCGAAGCAGGCCGCGAATGCGGCGAGGCGGTCGTGCGTCCAGCTCTGAATCGTTCGTCAAGCTCATCGTTGAGCGGCCCTCAGGTGTGACAACGAGCGCGCAGCCATTTGACCATCGAAATCACGTCGCGCTGCTCACCGGCGCTAAGTGGATTGCGGGAGCTTATTGCGCATATGTGCCTTGACCGTACGAAATATCGCCGAATCCGGTTTCAACGAGAGGCTGTCGGAGAGATGCGTCTTCGTGCGCAATCTCCAACCTCGAACGTTACTCCGAGCGTCCGACGCGCACGTGACGCTCGCGAAGCGCATCGTCAGGGACGGAAGAACCGAGAGTTGTTCCAGCAGGTCGCCCGGGCCGTCGCCCGGATCAGCCGGCCTCGAGATTCAAAATAATGATGCTCACGTCAGCGAATGTAAATATCGGGATCCCTTGCCGAATGCCCTCCGATATTGTCAGCCGAAGCCAACGGCGGCAACTTGGTGCGATGAACCGTCCTCGACGCGGCTGGGTCACGTTCGCGTCCGCGTGCGGGCTCGGCGCCATTGCCGCCCTCGCGGTCCGCGGTGTACCGCGAGCGTCAATCCTTCGTCCCACGGCGGGGGCGGCGGCCGGTGGCGACGACGAATGGCCGTCGTACGGCCATGACTTCACGAACCAGCGATTCTCGCCGCTCACGCAAATCAACGTGAAAAATGTCGGGCGGCTCCGGCTCGCCTGGTTGCACGAGACGCGTCCGGCGCCGATCGCCCCGGTCGAGGGGATCTTCAAGCAGGAGAGCAGTCCCGTCGTCGTGGACGGAGTGTTGTACTACACATATCCCGGCCCGCAGGTATTCGCGCTCGACGCGGCAACAGGACGGGAGCTTTGGCGTTGGGCCGCGGCCGACAACGGAACGATTCGCGTCTGCTGCGGGCCGAACAACCGCGGGGTCGCCGTCGCCGACGGACGAGTATTCGTCGCGACACTCGACGCGCGCGTCGTGGCGATCAACGCCAAGAACGGAAAGGTGGTCTGGCAGACGCGCGCGGCCGACGGGGCGTTCGGATACTCCTTCACGATGGCGCCATTGGTCGCCGACGGGAAAGTCATCGTTGGAGCGGCAGGCGGAGAGTTCGAGATCCGCGGTTTCGTCGATGCGTACGACGTGAAAACGGGCAGTCGCGTGTGGCGATTCTGGACGATTCCGTCGCCGGAAGAAGGCGGTTGGTGGGGGACGTGGGCGCGAACCACGCCCGACGGCGAGCAGTTGCCGCGCAACATCGAGCGGGAGCGCGCCGACAGCGCGAAATACCCGAACGCATGGCAGAAAGGCGGCGCGCCCGTGTGGATGACGCCGAGCTACGATCCGGCGTTGGGTCTCGTGTATTTCGGAACGGGCAATCCCGGCGCGGACTTCGACGATCACGAGCGGCCCGGCGACAATCTCTACAACAACTCGATCGTCGCCGTCGACATCAAGACCGGAAAGCATCGCTGGCACTATCAGATGGTCCCGCACGATCTGTGGGACTACGACGCGGCGAGCCCCACGGTGCTCGTCGACATCGACGTCCGCGGCGCGCGCGTGCCGGCGATCGCGCACGCGGGCAAGACGGGCTGGGTCTACATACTGGACCGGCGCACGGGAACGCAGATTGTGCGGTCGGAGGAATTCGTTCCGCACGAAAACATGTGGGCCGAGCCGACCGAGCTCGGAACACGGATCGCGCCGGGAATTCAGGGTGGCTCGAATTGGCAGCCGATGTCGTATTCGCCGCGCACCGGACTCCTCTACGTGCGCGGGCAGCACACGCCGAACGTATACCATAGAATGGTTCGCGAGCACACCGTTGGTGAACGCTACGACGGCGGGATCGCGTCGCCGGCGAGAGGAGACGCCTACGCGACGACGACGGCCATCGACGCGGCCACCGGCAAGGTTCGCTGGATGCTGAGGACCGACGAGCCGACGCTGGCGTCGCCACTGTGCGGCGGATCCCTCGCGACGGCGGGCGACCTCGTCTTTTACGGCGACGTACAGGGCTATCTCAACGCGGTCGAGGCGAGCACCGGTGAAGGTCTGTGGCGCGCGAAGATGTCGGGCGGAGCTCAGTGGATTCGTTCCACGCCCGTGACGTTCAGCGCCGACGGGAAGCAATACGTCGCGATCACGACGCTGCAGGGGCTCGTGACGTTCGCCTTGCCGTAATCGAGCTCGTTTTTTCGTGTTTGTTGACATGGCGGCAGGAACCGCCAGCTTTGGGGTCACCCTACCTCCCACTCGCACCCGGAGCCGACGATGGCTTTTACCGTGGTTGCCGCGTTCCTCCTTTCGGCTGTCCTTCCGCCACAGGAGTCAGTCGTACCGCCGCCGCCGAGGTTTCCGCTTCCGCACCCAGTCGCGAACGCGTCGATCGCGCGCGTGAACGACAATCGGCATCCCGCGGGGACGCTGTCCAGCGGAACGCTGACACTCTCGCTCGACATCGTCGAAGCGGGCTATCAGCCGGAAGGCGAGCTCGATCCGGTCGTGCGGATTTTGGCGTTCGCCGAGACGGGCAAAGCGCCGTCGGTGCCCGCGCCGCTGTTGCGCGCGCCGGTTGGAACGACGGTCCACCTCACGGTTCACAACAAGTCCGACTCCGCGCTCACGCTGGGCGGCCTGCGCCGCTCGATGCCGGCGGAGCGCGACACGGTGCAACTCGCGGCCGGCGCGACGCGCGAGGTGACGTTCAAGCTCGACAAGGCCGGCAACTTCTTCTATTGGGCCGCGCTCAAAGGGCTGAACAACTTCGACGACCGCAATTGGCTCGACGCGCAGCTTACCGGAGCGCTCATCGTAGATGCGACGGGCTCGGCGCCGGCTGCGAACGAACGAGTGTTGCTGATCACCGAGTGGTTCTACCCGGTCGAGAAAACGCAGACGTTCGAGTCGGCCCTCACGTTCAACGGCAGGGAGTGGCCGTACAACGAGCAGTTCACGTTCACGCAGGGTGATTCGGTGCACTTCCGGATCGTGAACGCCGCGGCGATCGAGCATCCGCTACACCTGCACGGATTCTATTTCCGCGTGACCCGCTCCGGAGGCGCGCGAGCCGATACGGTAGTCCCGCCGGCGCTCCAGCCGCTGCAGAACATGCGCATCATTCCGATCGGCGGCTCGATGACGTTGGCGTTCGTGCCGACGACGCCGGGCAACTGGGTATTCCATTGTCACTTCGCAGGGCACATCGATGAGATCGTGAGCCTGCATGGCTCACCCGAACCGAACATCGTGCTGGCGTCGAGCAGTGATCACGCGATGCCGGCGCACGACAAACCGGGCGGACACACGATGCGCGGGTTGGTGATCGGGATCCACGTCACGCCGTCGCCGACCTTCAAAGAAAAAGCCGTCACCGACCGCCGGACGATCAACCTTCTCATACAGAAGCACGAGAACGGGCTGATGGGCAATCAGCCGGCGTACGGATTCGTGTTGCAGACGGGAAAAGAAGTTCCGGCCAGAGACTCGGTGATCATCCCCGGCCCCGTGCTCGAGCTCAAGCGAGGCGAGCCCGTAAGAATTCTCGTACACAACAACCTTGACGAGGCGAGCGGCGTGCACTGGCACGGACTCGAGATCGAGAGCTACCCCGACGGCGTTTCCGACTGGAGCGGCATGGGCGACAAGATCATGCCACCCATCCCGCCCGGGGGAACGTTCGCCGCCGAGTTCACGCCGCCGCGGAGCGGAACGTTCCCGTACCATTCGCATCTGCACGAGATGCGACAGATTGCGTCCGGGATGTATGGCGCGATCATCGTCAGCGATTCACCGCGCGACACGACGAAAGATCACTTGATCGTCGCCGGTGGCGGTGGGCTGCCCGAGTTCTACAAACTTGGACCGTCGACGTTGCTCGTGAACGGACGAATGGAACCTCCGGCGATCGTGATGACCGTCGGAGATACGAATCGGCTGAGAATCGTCAGCATCCACGCGGACGAAGTGCTGAACTTCAGGTTCGGGACCGAGGAGCAAGTGGTGAAGTGGAGGCCATTGGCGCGCGACGGCGCCGATCTCCCGATGGCCCTCCGGGCTCCGAAGTCGGCGCTCGCGCGGCTGGGGCCGGGCGAAACGGCCGACTTCACCTATGTGCCGACCAAAGCCGGTGAGATGCGCCTCGAGGTGTGGGTCGGCGGCGGCGGACGCCGCGTGCTACTCCCGGTAGAGATACGGGAGCGACAGAAAACGAAGAAGGCGGCTGAGTAGCAGCCGCCTTCTCGTCACATCAGCTCGTACCTGATCCCGCCGCCCGGCTTGTCGAGGATCATCACGGTTTTCTTTTCGCCGCTGGCGAGAGGAATCGTGATCTTGATCGGCGCGTTGGCCCATCCGGAGGAATCCGCGGGCGTTTGCCAGACGCGGATCTCCCAGGTGCCGACGGTGCTCTGAACAAACGGCGCGCTGATCGGCGTCGGGTCGGATTGATAGTTGAACGGAAACTGCCAGTCGACCGGCGTCGGGAAATCGGGCTGCGTGCGGTAGACCTGAATCGTGCCCGCGTTCGGCGCGAGATGGAGCACGCGGACCTTCGTGGCACCGGCGGGCACCACGCTGTTGGTGTCATCGAGGACCGCGCCTTGTACCGTGCCGCTCGCCGTGAGCACGACGGCGACCGTCGCGACCGAGCCGTCTGTCGTCGTGATGGAGCGCGGTGTCGACGCGGCGAGCTGCGTGGCGCGTAGTATCAGGGAGTGGCTGCCCGAAGGCGCGGCGGCGGTTCCGATCGTGCCGGGCGCGAGCGACGAGATCGCGACGCTGCCGTCGATCAACACATCGACCGGACTCGTGATCGCGTTGACGACGCGCAGCGATGGAGCGCCGGTCGTGCAGCAAGTCGGGGCCGCGGTGTCGCTGCTGCAAGCGGCAGCGGCGGCGAACGTCGCGATGGAAACGAGGGTGAGTATGCGCATACCCCGAAAATACCCGCCGCGCAGGCCAGTGTGCCCCGAAAGTCGCTCCGGGCTAGTCGCCGACCGTCCAGCCCCGGTTGTGTCGAAGGCTATTTCGGCCCGCTCGTCGCGACGCCAAACGCCGCCGGATCCATGCCATAGCCTTTGATCACCGCCGCGAATCGCGTGCTGCGACGGAGCGGGTCGTAGGCCGGCATGCTGAACGGAACGGAGAACGGCAGCGGCTCGCGGGCGCGCACCGCCTGCTCGAGCGCATCGAGGGCCCGAGTCGTGTCTCCGACGCCCAAATAGGTCCAGGCAATCGTGAGGTTGGTGAAGCTGTCGTGTCCTCGAACCGCCTCGCGTTGATCGATGAATGTCTTCGCGCCAACCCGGTCGCCCGTCACCGCGATCAAATACCCTCGCCAGGGCAGAATCTGCGGCGAGATGACGGCAGACGCGCCCAACAGTTTGCGAGCGCCATCGTTGTCGTTCGTCGCGTGCAGAATGAGAGCGTGGACCAACCGGGCGGGATTGTTCGCGCCCGAGTCGAGCTCCACCGAGCGCTGAGCCATGGCGATGCCCTCGTCGTATCGCTTCGCGACGAGCATCACCTGAGCGCCGACCCATGCGGACGTCGCATCCAACGGATCGAAACGAGCCGTCCGACGGGCCGCGTCGACGGCTGCATCGGTCTGACCCGCCGACTCCAGCGCCGACCAGCGCGCGCGGTTCGCCAGCACGTTGCCGGAGTCGAGGCTCAGCGCTCGGTCGAACGCGACCTGGGCCTCGCGTGGGCGAATCGCCAACATGTCGCAGAATCCCTCGGCGGCGTACGCGTTGGCGTCCGATGGATCCAGCGCGTGCGCTCGCGCGATGGCTGAACGCCCGAGCGGGAGAACCGAGTCCACGCGCACGGCGCTATACAAGGGAAGGACGCAATACGCTTCGCCGAGCTCGGACCATGCCCGGGCGTACGAAGAGTCGCGCGCGAGCGCTTGGCGAAAATAGGGAATCGACCCCATGACTCTCGTTCCACGCTGACGCAGGAGGTGGAGCGCGCGAAGATAGACGTCGTACGTCTCGAAATCGGTGGTATCTCGCTTGGCGCCGGCTTCCCCCGGTGTGGCGCTGCCCGCGAGTTTCACACGCAATGCGCCGACGATGTCCCGCGTCAACTCGTCCTGCACGGCGAACACATCCTTCACCTCGCGCTCGTAGCTGTTGCTCCACACGAGCAGTCCGTCGGCCGCGTCGGACAGCTGTGCCGACACGCGGATTCGGCCACCCTCTCGACGAACGGTGCCCTGCAGCACCGCGGCGACGTTGAGTGACTTGCCGACCTCGCGGACGTCTGCCGCCTTGTTGCGATAGGCGGCCGCGGAGCTCGTCGCGGCGAGTCGAAGCCCGCCGACCTTCGCGAGCTCGGTGGTGAGCTCGTCGGCCATGCCTTCGGCGAAATACGCGTTCGCGGTGTCGCCCTCGCGCGATCCGAATGGAAGAACGGCGAGCGACTTATAGCCCGCCGGCCTCGCGGAGCCCGATGTTTTTCGCGCCATCAGCCAGGCGCTCGTTCCAAGGACGACTACGATCGCGGCCGCGATCGCGAGGGTTCGCGCGGAGAATCGGCTGGACCGCGTCATCGAGGGCGCGGAGCCGCTCGTCGATCCGACTTGGTCGAGCGCGGAAAGCAGTTCAGTCGCCGATTGCGGCCGTCGCGACGGATCCTTTTCGAGGCAGCGCGCGACGAGCGACGCGAGCGCGGGTGGAACGTTTGAACGAATCGTCGTGAGCGAAGGGCACGCCTCGGTCAAATGCGCGGCGAGAACGGCCTGAGCGCTCGTCCTGCCGGAAAACGGATGTCGTCCGGCGATCAGCTCCCACGCCACGACGCCCCACGCATAGAGATCCGCGCGGTGATCCACGCCCGGATCTCCCGCGATTTGCTCAGGCGCCATGTACGCCGGCGTGCCGATTGCGGCACCCATCTGGGTGATCGTCGGTCCTGCCCCGTCGTGCGTACGCGACGTCGTGATCGCCTTGGCGATTCCGAAGTCCGTGACGACCGCGGCGCCGCCCGAGAGCAGAATGTTTTCCGGCTTGATGTCGCGATGGACGACGCCCTCCCCGTGCGCGAACGCGAGCGCGCGGGCCACGTCGCGCAGGATGTTCACCGCGTCGGTCAACGACACCGGCTCACTCGCCGCCAGCCGCGTGCGAAGCGACTCGCCGCGCACGTACGGCATCGAGTACCACGCCAGGCCATTCGATTCGCCGGCGCTGAGTAGGGGGACGATGTTCGCCTGCTGGAGCCGCGCGGCCACCTTCACCTCGCGCGCGAAGCGCTCCGCGCTGACCTCGGCGGCCAGCTCCGGCGCGAGAATCTTGACGACGACGGTGCGCGCGAGACCGGTTTCGATCGCGAGAAAGACGCGCGCCATTCCGCCGCCGCCCAGCTCACGCTCGATCGTGTAGCCGTCGCCGAGCGTGGTCTGGAGTCGAGAGCGCAGGTCGGAGGTCATCGAGCCGTCACGGGCGCGGCTTCTCGACCGGCGTGAGTCGCGCGAGTCGCTTCCGCGCGTCGGCCACTCGAGGTTGCAGATCCGGGTCCGCGTTCTTCCACAGCTCGATGAACGCGCGATAGTTCTCGACCGCCTTGTCGGTGTTGCCAATCGACTCGTAGAGCTGTCCGAGTCGTTCGCGGATCGCCGGTACGCGCGTTGGGTCGAGCTCGATCGAGTACTTGTCCCAGAACGGTGTTGCCAGATAGCGCTCCAAAAAGAAGATCGCCGAGTCCGGCTTCGCGGCGGCGTCGAACGCTTGCCCCAGCTCGAGCGGCAGGCAGGGCGCGCATTCGTGAGCCGGGGCGCCGTCGTATCCGATGTCACCCCGCCGAAACTCCTCCACGGCGTCGAGGGGCTTTCGGTCGGCAATCGCGATCTCGCCGAGTACGTCGTGCAGCTCGGCGAGTTGGTCGCGTCGGAGCGCCGTATCGGTGACCTCGGCGCGATACCGCGCGACCATCGCGCGCGCCTTATCGGCGCTCCCCACGAGGGCGAGCGTGACGGCCGCCTCGAGATAGGGGCGGTCCACCATGGGCAAGTCCTTGAACGGTACCTGGCCGATCACCGAGTCGAGTCGCGCCACGATCTTGGGTGACGGGCCCTTGAGCTCCGCCTCGCGGCGTAGCTGCCGAATCGGAAATCCCGGATCGGTGGCTCCGGCACCGGATCGCTCGTTGGTGAGCGCGACGTAGTCTCGCCAGCGACCTTCCTGAACGGCGAGCCCGCGCAGGTTCGGAAGGCCCACTCGTCGCCTCGGTTCGTCGCCCGCGCGATATGTGCTGTCGGCGAGTCTGGTGAGCGCTCTGTAATCCCCCTGGAGCGCGAACAAGGATGCCTGGCGCCCGAGTCCGTACCCGACGACTCGCACCTTGAGCTCAGCGATGTTCGCCGCGGCGTCCTTGAACTTCCCCTGATTCAACTCCATTTCGACGGCGTTTCCGAGAGCCGTTGCCGTGCCGGGCAAGAGTCGCGAGGCCGCCAGGTTGAGCGATTCGGCGCGCGCGAACTGTCGACGCCCTCTCAGTAGCTCGCCGAGGTTGATCAGTACCTGGGGAATGCTGTCGCCGCGCTGAAGCATCCCTTCGTACGCGGCGATCGCCTTGCCGCGATCTCGGCCGGGCCCCATCGCGAAGTAGCGCCCTACAACCTGGTCGTGCTCGATCTGCGGAAGCCGACCTCGATTGCGGTACGCCTGTGTGGTCGCCGTATCGATGGCTGACCGGGGGGCGCCGTAGTTCGACAGCGTTGCCGCGAGGAGGGTCCACGCCATCGCGAACGTCGAATCGAGCGCCACGGCATCGCGGGCGAGATCCGTCGACTTCCTGTCTCCGAGCGAGTTGAGTCGCACCGCCTCGCTGTACTTCCGAAGCGCATCCAGCGAAGACGTTGTCGCCTGGAACAGCGGAGGCGTCGCGTTCACCCGGCGGAGAGATTCGCCGGCCTTGGCGCGCAGTTGGCGCGCGAGCTTGTCCGCCGCGTCGATCAGGCCCCGCGGCCCGTCGCCCGTCTCGCGGAACGACGCCAACTCGCCGCCTGAATCCGCGCGTACGAGGCGGATCGAGACGATGTAGCCGCCCGGTACGCCGGTGACGTCGCCGTCGACGATCGCCTTGATGTTTTTTCGCTGCGCGATCTCGCGCGCCACCGCCGAATCGATTCGTGTCGTCGGCTCTCGCTGCATCTGTCGCAGCGTGGCGACGATTTCCGCGGGCTGAGTCAGCGTGAACGCCGACGAGCCGGTCAGCCCCGCGCGAACGGCGTCGCTCACGACGCGCCCCAGCGCGGAGTCGACGTTCGTCGTGCGGAAGTCGGTGAGCAGAATCGGTTCGCTCTGCCTGAGTCGGCCCGACGCGAGCAAAGAGGCGAATGGTCCGACGCCGACGGCCCGCAAGCCCATGAACAGCCCGATCATCGCGACGAACGCGACGAACGCGTAGAGCCCCCCGCGCGCGGTACGATACCAACTGACGTGCGGCGCGGCCTTGAGCGCGATCGTCGCGATCTTGCCGTGCGTCGCGGTCGGCGTCCCGCCCGGAGTGAACGTCGGCGTCGCCGTCATCGCGCGGCGGGTCACCCGCTGGACATACCCCGTCCACAACACCACCGGCAGGCCGAGTCCCATCACGATCAGCGAACCGGGGAACACCCATTCCGGAAGGCCGATTCCGACGATGGCCGCCTTCGCGATGACGGCGACGACGACGAATGACGCCGCATAGATCGCCAGTGCCTTCATGAACATCGCCGGTCCGCCGAGCAGGATTGGCGGCATCGCCGTCGCGCTGCCGCTCGCCATCGTTTCGAGATCTCGTACGACGTCGCCGGCGCTCTGCGGCCGGTTTGCCGGGTCCTTCGCCAAACACCGCATCACGAGATCGGCGAGCGCGGCAGGGACGTCGCCCCGCAGCGTAGCGAGCGGGCGCGGATCCTCGCTCATATGAGCAGCGAGCATCCGCGGCGCGGTGCGATCGGGGAAGACGAGTTGCCCGCTGAGCAGTTCGTACGCCATGGCGCCGAGCGCGTAGATGTCGGCGCGGGAGTCGATGCCGGCGTCGCCCGCGGCCTGCTCGGGCGCCATGTACGCGGGAGTTCCGATCGACGTGCCGACTTGCGTGAGCGTCGCGCCGCCGGAATCCGTGCGGGCGGCGCTGATCGCTTTGGCGATACCGAAGTCGGTAACGACCGCCGTGCCCCCCGAGATCAGCACGTTGTCCGGCTTGATGTCCCGATGGACGACGCCGCGCTGATGCGCGTAGGCGAGCGCCTTCGAGACGTCCTTGAGAACGCTCACGACTTCGGCGACGGCGAGCGGCCCACGGGCGAGTCTGGCGCGAAGCGACTCCCCCTCCACGAACGGCATCGTGTAGAAGGGGAGCCCTTCGGTGTCGCCGGCCGTCAGCACCGGGACGATGTTGGCCTGCTGGAGCCCGGCGACCGTTCGGATCTCGCGCTCGAAACGTTCCGCGCTGAGACCCTGCGCGAGATCGGGCGACAGGAGCTTCACCACGACCTTGCGACCGAGTCGGACCTCGTCGGCGACGAAGACCCGGCTCATCCCACCGCCGCCGAGCTCACGCTCGAGTCGATAGGCGTCGCCCAGTGTCGCTTGAAGCTGCGTGAACAGCGGGCCGCTCACGGTCGCGCGGCCTTCGTCGTTCCGGACGAGGTCTCGATCATTGGCGGCGAAGTCGGCCGTGGGGGGGAGGCAAGCGTGCACAAATTAGCGCTCGGCTCCGGGCTTAGCGAATTCGCGGATCGGGTTCAGATTTCACGCATACGACTCGCCATGTTGGCGGCGGCGACCTCGTTCTGCGCGTGCGCGGATGCGTCCATTGGCGCGACGTGGAGAATCGTCGCGCCGTAGTTTCTGGCGTCACGCCTGCGCGCAGGCGTAGAACAGCTCGACGTATGACCGCACCGCGCCGTCCATCCCGGCGACCTTCGGATTCGCCGACTCGATCAGCCAGTACTCGTCAGGCGCGTGTGCGCCGTCGCCATGGCCCATCCCGAATTGTCCGGCCGGGAGGCTGAGCGGCGCGCCGGTGAAGCGCACGCCCGGCCACGAGCCGGCGAGACGAGGCCAGAGCAGCGGCTCGACGCCCTGAGCCTTGTACGCCGCGATCTGCGCCTTGACGAGCTTCGAGTCGGGGTCGGTCTCGGTGGGATCGTATCCGCCGCTCATGTTCACCTCGATGTCGCCAAAGCCGTGCTTCGCGAGGTGCTGCTTCAGCAACTCGAGCGTACCGAGCGCCGTCATGTCGGGTACGAGGCGCATGTCGATCTTCGCGATGGCGCGATGCGGTAGAATCGTCTTGCCGCCCGGCCCCGTGTAGCCGCCGACGAGTCCTTCGATGTTGATCGTCGGCTGCGTCACGAGTCGCACTTCGGCGTCGTGGAACGACTCGTCCTTGAACCAGCGCTCGACACCGAGCGACGTCTTGGCCAACGCTTCGTTGCGTTGGGGGATAGCCGCTTCGAGAATCTGTCTCTGTCGCGCCGAGAGCGGGCGCACCTTGTCGAAGAATCCGGCGACGGCGGGAGTGTGGCCGTCCGGCTGGATGAGCGTGTTCAGCGCCTGCACGAGATGCCACGACGGGCTGTCGAGTTGCGCCTCGAGGCTCGAGTGCACGTCGTGCTTGGGACCGCGTCCCCATTTTTCACCGCTCGACACGAGCTCGAGCTCGACCACGCCCTTCGCGCCGAGGTTGATCTCGACCGAGCCGTCGAGACTCTGATTCCCGAACGGAATTACGACGCCGAGACACTTCTTGAGCGCCGCCTCGACCTTCGGCTCGAGGACGATCTGCGAGAAGTTCGGCGAGCCGATTTCCTCTTCGCCCTCGCAGACGACGACCAAGTTCACCGGCAGCTTTTGATTCGCCGCCTTGAAGGCGTGTAGCGCGGCGAGACAGGCGACCTGAGGTCCCTTCTCGTTGGTGGCGCCGCGTCCGACGACCACCTTGCCCAGTCCCGGTTTGTCGACGAGCCGACCCTCGAGCGGCGGCGAGCTCCACTCGGCCGGATCGAACTGTTTGACGTCATACATGAAGTAGATGCCGACGGAGTGCGGCGCACCCACGTCGTACGTCGCGAAGACGCCGGGCTTTCCCTTCGTCGGCACGAGATCGGCGCGCTGGCATCCCGCCTCGCGCAGCAGCTTCGCCATGTACTCGGCGCCCTGCGGAAATCCCCGGTTCTCGGCGGCGATCGAAGGAAACGCGATCCAGTCCTGGAGCATCTTCACGGTCCGATCGTGCTGCCCGGCGATCTTCGCGATCACGTCGTCCTTCGGCGACGAGATGAGATTCGGAAGTCGCGGCGCGACGCTCAGCGCAGCGGCGGTGGCCATCGTTCCGTGCAGGAACTCGCGACGATTGATGCTCGATGTTTCCGAGGGCAGCGTCTTCTCGAACTTCGAGTCCATGTGAGCTCCGCGCTGAGACCTTCGTGTGGGTGGGGTGGGGAGCCGAGAGACAAGAATCCACGTGAGTATGGCCCGCGACGCCGAAGCGCTGCAAGCTGCGCGGTTGGCCTGGTGACGCCGGAGCACCGGGACTATGATAGGCCGCCGAGTCAACGACTAGAACATGGAGATCCAATGCGCCCGCTCGCGATGATGCTGGTCGCTGTTCTGGCGTCGCGGGCGATCGCCGGCGCGCAACAGCCGCAGTACGACGTCGTGATCGCCAACGGTCGCGTGATCGACCCGGAGTCGCGTCTCGACGCGATTCGGTTCGTGGGGGTTCGCAACGGCAAGATCGAGTCGATCTCGACGACGCCGATCACCGGCAAGACCGTTCTCGATGCCAAGGGTCTCGTCGTCGCGCCGGGGTTCATCGACTTGCACGCGCACGGACAGGACGACGAGAACTACCGCCTGTTCGCGCTCGACGGTGTGACCACCGCGCTCGAGCTCGAGGTCGGCACTGAGGACGTCCCCCGCTTCTACAAGAGTCGTGAAGGAAAGGCGCTCATCAATTTCGGCGCGTCCTCGAGCCACATTCGCGCGCGCATGCTCGTGATGAAGGATAAGTCGACCGGTCTGCTGCCGACGGGGCCGGGCGGGCATCAAGTTGCCACCGACGCCCAGATCGCCGACATCGAGCACCGCGTCGCCGCCAATCTCGCCGCCGGCGCACTCGGCGTCGGGATGGGTCTGCAGTACACGCCGGCCGCGACGCGAAACGAGGTGCTCGAGACGTTCCGCACGGCGGCGAAGTATCACGCCCCCGTCTTCGTTCACGTGCGCTCGTTCGGCACCAAGGAGCCCGGGAGCTCGGTGGAGGCATTCCTAGAGGTGATCGGTGCGGCCGCGGTCACTGGCGCGCCGTTGCACATCGTACATCTCAACAGCATGAGTCTCGAGTCGACGCCCAAGACGCTGGCCCTCGTGCGCGAGGCGCGCGAACGCGGCATCGACGTCACGACGGAGGCTTATCCCTATATCGCGGGGATGACCGAGATCGGTTCGGCGCTGCTCGACCAGTACGTCGGCGCGCCGGACAGCGTGATGCAACGAATCATGCTCGTCGCGACAGGCGCGCGTCTCACGCGCGCGACGTTCGAGACGGAGCGCAAGAAAGGGGGCGGCGTGATCCTGTTTCTCAACACGCCCGAGATGGAAGCAATGGCGATCACGAGCCCGCTCACGGCGATCGCGAGCGACGGCGGCATCGAGCATGGCAAAGGTCACCCGCGCACCGCGGGGACCGAGGCGCGCATTCTCGCTCACTACGTTCGCGAGACCAAGCAGCTCACGCTCGTCGACGCGATTCGGAAGATGTCCCTCATGCCGGCGCAGCGATTGGAGACCCTCGCGCCGGTGTTCAAGAACAAGGGACGCATCAAAGTCGGCGCCGACGCGGACATCACGGTGTTCGATCCGAATACCGTCGCCGATCGGTCGACATATCAGCAACCCGCGCTCACGTCGGTCGGGTTCAAGTACGTGCTCGTGAATGGCGTGCCGGTCGTGAGCGACGGCGTCGTCCGCGACGGTGCGCTACCCGGTCGAGGACTGCGCGCGCCGATTCACTGATCGGCGGCGCGCCGGGCGGGGCCTCAGGTCCTGGCGAACGTCACCTCGCGACTCGCGGAGACCGCTTCACTCTCGGCGTCGAGCAGCGACTCGACGAACGCGCCGGCTGAGCGCGGCCGGTCGCCCGGCGAGCGCGCGAGAGCCGACTGAAGCGCGCAGGCGACAGGGCGAGGGATTCCGTCGCGTATGACGCTCACGCTCGGCGGCGTCTGCATGAACCGCTTCGAGATGACGACCTGCGTTGCCGGCCCGACGAATGGCGGCTCGCCGACGAGCATCTCGTAGAACACGCAAGCGAGCGAATAGACGTCGCTGCGCGAATCCACCGGTTCGCCGGCCACCTGCTCGGGGCTCATGTACTCCGGCGTACCGATGCCGATCGACGCCTTTGCGAGCGCGCCGCCCTCGATCGTCGCCATGGCGTTCCCGATTCCGAAATCGGCCAGCAGCAGGCGGCCGTCCTCGAGAATGACGTTCTGCGGTTTCACGTCGCGGTGGAGAACGCCGCAGTCGTTGGCGTAGTCGAGCGCACCCGCGATTTCACCGGCGATGCGGATCGATTCGCCGACCGACAGCTGGCCGGCCGAGTCGATCACGTGGCGGAGCGTATGCCCGCGAGCGCTCGGCATTACGCAGAACAGCGTGCCGTCTGCGTCGCCCCACTCGAAGATCGAAAGGATGTTCGGATGGCTGAGCGTGGCGGCGGCCGCCATTTCGCGCGTGAAGGCCTCTGCTCCGACCGCGGCGCTGAGCTCCGATTTGAGAACTTTGATCGCCACGTCGCGACCGTGCTTCAAGTCGCGGGCGAGATAGACCGTCGCCAGTCCGCCTTCGCCGAATGTGCGCTCGATGTGATATCGGTCGCCGAGCGCGGCGTAGAGCCGCGTACGAATTTCGAGCGTGTTCATGCGCGCCCACCCGCGCATGACGACGTGGATCGACCGCAGGCCCGAGGGCGGCGTCGCCCGACGGAGGTCTCAGTCATAAGTTCGATTGGTGGTGAAGGTCGCTGGAAGGCGAGCAGAACATACCGCGCCAGTGTGCACCGGGCCATGGCACGGCGCATACCGGCGCGGCATAGAGGATTCTTGACGCAAGCTTACGGTTTTGTCAGTCTGCGTTCGACCGGCTCGGTCACCGCTGTTGCTGTGTCGCCTGCACCTTCGGACCCGCTTTCAGCATCTTCATCGCCTCGTCGATCGCCACCTTGAGCTCGCGGTCCACGCCCTTCGCGTCGTCGTCGGGCGAATTCTTGACCCACACATCCGGCGGGATCCCGTAGTTCTCGAGATCGAACCCGTAGTTGTTCGGCTTGGCGGGATCCCACGAAACGACGAGAGAGCCCGGCGTTCGAATAGCCCCGCCGTTGATCAGCGCATAACTCCCGGTCGCGATCACCTGCGCCGAAGTCGGGTTGCCGACGAGCTTCCCGAGTCCGAGCGTGCGGAAGCCTTGTGGGGTCACCTCGGCGTCGGACACCGAGCGGTAGTTGATCATCATGACCTTCGGCCCGACGATCGCCTGCCGCGGACGGCGTCCCCACGTGCGTGAGCCGTTGCGGTTGTTCCAGAACTCGTATGGCTGGCGCTCGAGAATGTCGAGCAGCTCTTGGTCGATGTTGCCGCCACCGTTGTTCCTGATGTCGACGATGATCCCCTTCTTCTGCCAGAACCGGTCGATCTCGTTCTGGAAGCGCTCGAGCGACGGTTGGTCCATGGCTCGAATGTGGACATAGGCGATCTGTCCGTTGGTCGCCTTGTCCACCGAGTCGCGGTTGTTGGCGACCCATTCTTCGTACTTGATGTTCGTCATGTTGGTGGCCGTCGCGATTCGGTATGTCTTCGCGCCGGCTCCGTCGGCGGACTTCGACACCTTCACCGGGATGTACTCGTTCTCGGTCTGGCTCAAAATTTTCCAGTAGTCGTCGCCCGCTTTGACGTCCTTGCCGTCGATCGACCAGACGTAGTCGCCGACGTTGACGTCGATCCACTCCTTGTCGGCGGGACCGTCCCGATAGACGTGGCTCACGCGGTAGCGCGCGCCGGCCGGCTCCAGCTCGACGCCGAGGTACCGCGTCGTGTACGTGGCCGGCATGTTCACGCTCGGTGGGCCCGTCACGCCGGTGTGCGACGTGCTCAACTCTCCGATCATCGCGTTGGCAATGTCATAGACGTCTTCGTTCGTTCCCGCGTCGGCCAGAAGCGTCGAGTAGCGCGAGTAGATCACGGGCCAATCCTTGCCGTGCATCGTCGCGTCGTAGTAGCGGTATTTCATGACGCGGTACGATTCGTCGAGCAGTTGCTTCCACTCGTCCCGGCGGTCGACCCGCACGTTGAACGCGAAGTTGATCTGCTCGCCGGCAGCGCCACCGCCGGTCGCACCCGCGCGCCCGGGCGCGCCACCGGCGCCACCCGCACCACCCCCGCCCGCCGCGATGGTGAGTCGCTCGATCGGGAAGCCGACTTCGGCGGCACCGCCGCGTCCCTGAGGAGGCGGATCGTCACCCGCCGGGGCGCGCACGGCGCCGCGGAAATAGATCGCGCGACGATCCGCCGTCGGCTGCATGCCCGCGAACGTACCCGCCGCGATCCGCCGACGATCGCGTCCATCGACGCCAACGGAGTAGAGTCCCGCATCCGACTCGGCTGCGCCCGGCGCGCCGCCGCGTCCGCGACCACCGCCGCCGCGTCCGCCGAATCCGCCGACCGCGAAGTAGATGGTGCGTCCGTCGCGTGAAAGGAAGAAAGCGCCAACGCCGGTGCCGCCTCGCGTGAGCTGAATCGCGCGCCGGTCGATTCCTTTGAGGTCTACATGAACCGCCGCGTCCACCGCCGCCGAATCCGTGTTGCCCCCTCCTCGACCTCCGCGGCCGGCGCCGCCCCCGCCCGACGCGCGGCGAATTCGCTCTCGAACCAACGGATCGTTCGGATCCTCGGCGATGCGCGACAGCGAAACGGCGAACAACTGATTCACTCCGCCGTCGCGATTCGACGCAAAAACGACCGTCTTGCCGTCGGCGGTCAGCTGCGCGTTGGTCTCGTTCCACGGGCTTCGCGAGACGTTGTACTCGGTCTTGGTCCTGATGTCGTAGAGATAGACGTCGGCGTTCTGTTCGTCGTCGCGACGGCTGTAGACGAGCCAGTTTCCGTCCGCCGAATACTGCGACACGTTGATGCCGCCGGCGGCGTTGTGCTCGATTTCGCGAGGGGCGCCGCCCGCGGCGTCCACCTCGAACACCTTGTTGTCGGCGCCGTAGGCGAGCTTCTGCGAGTTCGACGCCCAAACCAGGTTGTCTTTTTCCGCCGGCTGCGCCGTGAGCTTCTTGCTCGTCGCCGATGCGACGTCGTAGACCCACACCTGCTGCTCGCCACCTTCGTCGGAGACATACGCGATCTTCCGGCCGTCGGGCGAATAGGCCTCGCTTCGCTCGCGCCACGCCGAGCTCGTGACCTGCGTCTTCTCGCCGACGCCGGCCTCGGTCGGCACGATCACGATTTCACCGTGGTAGTCGATGGCCATGTAGTCGCCGGCCGGGGACACGCTGAATCCCTCGGCTCGACTCGCGGACGCGAGGACTTGAACGTCCGGCTCCTTGGGATCGAACGACATCGCCAACGCCAGCTTCTTCGCCTTTCCGTTGGGGAGGTCGATCGTGTACAGGTCGAACTCGTTCTGAAAGACGATGTGCTTTCCGTCGGGCGAGATGGACGGGAAGAACACGCCGCCCGGGCTCTTGAAGGTCGTCACCTGTTGCGCGGCGCCGCCCTTCGTAGACATGCGCCACAGGTTGAACGTGCCGTCGCGCTCCGACGCGAAGTAGATCATTCCCTCGGGGCCCCACATCGGAAACACGTTGTTCGAGAACGTCTTGAATTGCTGGAGATCGGTGTTCGTGATCTCCTGAATCGAGCCGTTGCTCACGTTCATCACGGCGATGTTCGCCGCCGCGTTGCCGCGATACTCTTTGCGCCACGTCGACGGCAGGTTGCGGTTGAACGCGATCGTCGCCCCGTCCTGGCTGATCATCCCGGCCCGGGCGATCCCCATGCCCAACGGCTTGGCGATTCCGCCGTCGACGGGCTGCACGTAGAGCGGCGATCCCCACGCGTTCGATCCGCGCGTGCTCGAGATGACGATCCCTTTGCCGTCGGGCGTCCAGTACAGCGCTTGGTCGTCGCCGGAGAAGAACGTGACTTGCCTCGGCTCGCCGCCGGCGGATGGCATGACGAACACGTCGTTGTTCCCGGTGCGGTTGCTCGTGAACGCGATCCACTTTCCGTCGGGTGAGAAGCGCGGCGAGAAATCGCGCGCGACGTTCACGGTGAGCCGGCGCGGATTCGAGCCGTCGGCGTCGACGAGCCAGATGTCGTCCTGGTAGGTGAACGCGACGCGTCCATCGCTGGCGATGCCGGCGTTGCGGGCGAAGTGAATCGGCTTGACCTGTTGGGCGCCCGCCGGCGCGGCGAACAGAGTGGCGACGGTGATCGAAGCGGCGGCGCGCGCCGCGCGATTCAGCGAGACCGAGAGCGGCATGGAGGCTCCATCGGGGGAGAGAGGTCGGACGGCACGTCTAACGTACGGCGTCCCAGGCGAACGGGGCCAGAGTAGGAAAGCCGTTTCGCTACCATATGTTGCGCCACAGCCTTGCGCGCCGGGCGGTCGAGCGCATTGCTTTCTGTCAGCTTCTCGCGTGTCCCTCCCTCGAAGAGGCCTCCCGCCCATGCCGTCTCGACTCATTCGCGCCGCGCAGCTTTCTGCGCTGGTCCCCGCCGCGCTGGTCGCCGTCGCGTTCGCTCGCCAGTCCAGTCCCCGCCACGCCGCGCCGACGTTCAGCAAGGATGTCGCGCCGATCATCTATAAGAATTGCGCGAGCTGCCATCACCCCGGCGGTCTCGGGCCGTTCTCGCTCGTCGACTACGACAGCGCGAAAGCGCAGACGGACAAGATGGAGGACGCGGTATCGACGGGGTACATGCCGCCGTGGCACGCCGAAGGTCCTCATGGCGTCTTCCGAAACGATCGGCGCCTCTCGGACGCGGACAAGAAAATCATTCTCGACTGGATCGCCGGCGGCGCACAGCAAGGCGATACGAAGGACTTGCCGCCGAAGCCCGACTTTCCGTCGAGCTGGTCGATCGGCGCGCCAGACATGGTGGTCAGCATGCCGGAGGATTTCGACGTTCCGGCGAGCGGACTGATCGAGTATCAGTACTTCACCGTTCCGACGAATCTCACCGAAGACAAGTGGGTGCAGGCGATCGAGATTCAGCCGGGCGCGCGTGAAGTGGTGCACCACGTTCTGGTGTTCGCGAATGTTCCGCCCGTGCCTGGCGCCGCACCGGTCGCTGCCGCGCCGCGTCCTGCCGGCACACCCGCGCCCGTACCGGTTCTCATTCGCAACCGGCAGCAGGCGGCCATCCGCGACGCTCCGCGCGCCGACACGCTGCACGCGCCACCGAAAATGGGACTCGGCGCCCTCATCGGCACGACCGCGCCGGGGACCAACGTCGTCCAGTTCGCGCCGGGCACGGCGCTGCGCCTGCGAGCCGGCACGGTGCTCACCTTCCAAATGCACTACACCGCGCACGGCCACGAGATGAAGGATCGCTCGCGTGTCGGCTTCCGTTTTGCGCCAGGCAAGCCGCAGGAAGAGATCTTTGCTTCACAGTTCGTGAATGGTTCATTCACGCTTCCCGCCGGCGCGAACGACGTCGCGGTTCCGGCTGAGATCACGGCCGGCCAGTCGATCCGCGTCTGGGGGCTGTTCCCGCACACGCACCTTCGCGGAACGCGCTGGCGCTACACACTGGTGAAGCCGGACAGCACGTCCGAGGTCATCCTCGACATGCCGCACTACGACTTCAACTGGCAGACGTACTACCTCTTCGACAAGCCGCTCGAAATGCCCGCCGGCGCGAAGATCATGTCGACGGCGTGGTATGACAACTCAGCGACGAACAAACACAACCCCGATCCCACCAAAGACGTCCACTGGGGCGAGCAGACGTGGGACGAGATGCAGTACACGGGATTCTTGTACAGCGTCGTCGGCCGCCAGCCATAGCGCTGGCGGCGCCGGCGGGGGGGCGCGCTCCTTCGCGGTGCCCGATCGCGACTAGCCGGCTCGCTTCATCGCCGCGTCGAGAAGCTTGTTGACGCCTTCCATCTGCACCTTCGACGAACCGGTCGCGCTCACGGAGACGCCCATTCCGTGGGCCGCTCCGGCGCAACCCGTCGCGCGCGGCATCTCGCTGTGTCCCGCGGGCGGCGTTCCGATCCAACAGTCGACGTCGCCGCGGAACGCTTTTTCTTCGATCGTCCATCCCTGCGTCTTGAGAGCCTGCATCGTCTGATGCATCTGCGCGTGAAACGCGCTTTTCGCGCTTTCGACGTCGCCCACCTTCACGAGCGAAAGATTGACGGCGCCGGTGCCGACCGCCCATGAGCATGTTCGCATGGTCTCGCCCTTCGCCGGTCCTTGCGTGACCGGCATCTGCCCCTCGTGCGATTTGCCCGGCGCTCCCACGGCGGCGGTGATTTCCGCGTCGGTGAGGAGAGTGCAGGGCTTGTCGGGGGCCGGCGCGCCGCTACCGGTCGAGGGCGTCGTCAACAGCAACGCGGCGAGACCGGCCATTGAACCGCACCACAACGCAAACGAGCGATCAGTTCGATTCGTCATCATCCTCTCCTGGTGGCGGGGCGCCACTGATGAATATTGAATGCCAGCGCGCCCCGCCACGACGATCGAATCGTTCAGTCCGACGCGTGAATTGATCAGACCGGATTCTCTAGGCCTTTTCCGCCGAGTAGCAGAATCGAGAAAGACGCCGCTCGGCCGAGACGGTTCGAACGCACGCCAGAAAACGCTGCAGTCCGTCGAAATTCGACTCGCCTTCGCGCGCCGTGAGCGCCGCGCGATGCGACGCCCGCGCGTCGTGCCACCGACCGGCGATCGTCTCGGCGTCCGCGGTAACGTCATCGGCGGCGAGCAGCGTGAATCCGGCGGCGGCGATCAGTCGCTCATTCTCTCCCGGCGGCACGAAGATGTAGAGGCCGATCGAGCTGCGCGTCGCGATCTCGTCGGCGCTGAGCGGGCCGGTCATGACGAGCGCATCGGTGAAGAGCATGCGCCCGCCCCGGCGAAGCACGCGATGCCAGTCGCGCAGCACGCCGAGACGGTTCGCGATGTGGCACATCGCGTCGTTCGAGAGCACGGCGTCGAACGTTTGGGCGGGAAACGGAAGCGGCCGGCTCGCGTCGATGGTCTCGAAGTGAACGCGGTCGGTGAGACCGCGGTCGGCGGCAAGCTTGCGGCCGTTGCCCACGCCGTGTGCGTTGATGTCGACGCCGGTGACATGGCAGCCGCGTTCGGCCGCGAGGTACACGGCCGGCCCGCCGGACCCGCTTCCGACCTCGAGTACGCGCGAGTCGTCTCGCACGCCGGCCAGATCGGCGAAGCGGAGCCAATCGTCGGCGGTCAGCCAACTGCTCTGACCGATGTCCTCGCCGAACGCGGCCCGGCGCACCGCCGTTTCGGCGTTGCTTTCAAAATCGCTATAAACGTTGTCGTACAGGTCGACTGACTTCGTCATGCGGCCCCCCTCCCGGTCCCAATTCTAGGCCGGTCGGCGTCGCGGCGCGAAGCGCCCGGCGGCCGCGTGCGACGTCAGGGGTCGCGCGACCAGAACAGCAATGTTCCGCAGTCCGAGTTGAACCCCGCATACCGGGCGGGAAGACCCGATGGCCCCGCGTAATACTCGATTCCGCTCAAATCTCCCGGCCGGAACGTCGACAGGTTGACGCCAGCGCTGTTGCGCTGCTGCGGCGAACCGTCGAACACGGGCGTGCCGTCGAGGAAGATGCGAACGTAGCAACGTGGCGTGCTGCACGACATGCCGCTGCACACGCGCGACGAAATCGGAAACTCGCCGTAGGCGCCGCCGTCCCCGATGACGATTCCCGGCATGTGTTGCATGAGCAACTGTGACAAGCGGGTCTTCGACTCCGCGCGAAGCACGCTGTCGGTGATGAACTGGCCGATTCCCGATTTGCGACGATCCTCGAATCCCTGCATGCCGGGCGAGAGGAAACGACGTGGGGCATCGCTGAGCGCGACTTGAGCGTTCTGCGCACTGCCGGCTCGCGCGAACACCGAAGCGAGCGATAATGCGACGACGGAATGGCGAACGAGTGCGGTGGACAGTCTCATAGCGGCAAGTCCGAGTCGGTCGTGTGATGGGGCGGCCGGGCGCGCCGGCGCTGTCGTGTAAACGCGCTTTCGCGCCGGAACCGGTCAACGAACGCTTTCGCGATCGCTGACCATTCGATGGCACACACTACGAGTTCGTTGGCTCGGCGGTTGTGACGATCTCGTTCGTTTTCTGTCAACTTGTTCGCATGGCCATCGTGATCGTCCATTCAGGGGGCGTGCCCGCCGACGCGCGGCTCGTCGACGACGGGTCTCCGGTCCGCGCCGCTATTATTACGGCGTCATCCGCGGTGGACCCGCCTACTCCAGACCTCGCTCCCCATCCGATGTCCTCGCGCGCTTCATAGAATGTTCATCGGCCACTTTGGTCTCGCGTTCGCGGCGAAACGAGCCGCGCCCCGCACGTCGCTTGGCACGATGTTCGTCGCCGCGCAGCTCGCCGACTTACTCTGGCCGATCCTTCTGCTCGCGGGCGTCGAGCAGGTCCGCATCGCGCAGGCGAGCCGCAATCCATTTCTCACGCTCGATTTCGTGAGCTATCCGTGGTCGCACGGCCTGCTGACGGAGCTCGTCGCCGGCGCCGCGTTCGCCGCGCTCTATTTCGCGGTCACGCGCTACGCCGCCGGCGCGATCGTCGTCGGCCTGCTCGTGCCGAGTCACTGGTTGGTCGATCTCGTCGTTCACGTGCCCGATCTACCGCTCTATCCGGGAGGCGCCGCGCGTTTCGGTTTCGGCCTTTGGCGGAACCCGATCGCGACCGTCGTTCTCGAGCTGGTCGTGTACTTCGCGGGCGTGTGGGTCTATGCGCGAGCCGCGCGTGCGACCGATCGCGTCGGCCGATACGGTCTCTGGTCCCTTGTGATCTTCCTGTTGCTTCTCTACGCGGCGAGTTTCGGCCCGCCGCCGCCGAGTGTGAAAGCACTGGCGTGGACGGCGCTGATCGGCTGGCCGCTGACCCTGTGGCCGTGGTGGGTGGATCGCCACCGGAACCAGCGGTAATTGCCCTCGCGGCGGTGTCCCGGCACATTCGACCGGTCATCGCGCTGAGCCTTCACATGCGATTCCGCCAGATCGTTTCCCTCCTGACCACCGTCTGCGCCGCTGGCGTCGCGGCCGCGCAGAATCCATCGGCGATCGATCACCACCTTCGCTACGGCGTTCGCATCGCCGACCAGCCCGACATCGGACTCGACATTCTCGATCGGATGAAGTCCTATCACGTTCCCGGCGTGAGCATCGCGGTGATCGACAACTACCGGGTCGTGTTCGCGAAAGGTTACGGCGTGGCGGAGTTCGGAGGACACAAACCCGTCGACACGACGACCCTCTTCCTCGCGGGGTCGATCAGCAAGCCGGTGTTCACGAGCGGATTCCTGCGGCTCGTCGAGCAGCGCAAGATCCCGCTCGACGCCGACGTGAACACGCTGCTCAAGTCCTGGCACCTGCCTGAAAGCCGTTTCACCGAACACGAAAAGGTGACGCTCCGCAGGCTACTGACGCATTCGGCGGGGCTCACCGTGTGGGGATTCCCGGGGTACGCGCTCGGAACGCCGGTGCCCACCGTGCCGCAGTTGCTCGACGGCGCGCCACCCGCCAACACGCCGGCGGTACGCAACGACACGACCCCCGGTGCGCGCTGGCTCTATTCCGGCGGCGGCATGACGATCGCCCAACTCGTCAGCACCGACGTGAGCGGCGACGCGTTTCCCGCGCTCATGCGCAAGTTGGTTCTCCAGCCGGCCGGGATGTCGCGCAGCACGTACGAGAATCCTCTTCCAACGAATCGTCGGGGCGAGGCCGCGAGCGGCCACGAGCAGCTCGACACTCCGATCCCCGGCGGCTTTCACGTGTATCCGGAGATGGCCGCGGCGGGCCTATGGACGACCGCATCCGATCTCGCGCGATGGGCGATCGCGCTCTCGCGATCGTACCGCGGCGAGAATGGCGGAGTTCTCTCGACGACGATGGCGAAGCAGATGGTCTCGAAGCAGGTGCACCAGCGACCGCCGTTCGGTAACGGATACTGGGGCCTGGGCATTTCAGTCGCCGGCGAGGCCGATTCGTTGACGTTTTCGCACGGCGGCCGGGACGAGGGATTCGTCGCCGACATGTTCATGCGGCCGAACACCGGGCGCGGATTCGTGATCATGATGAACGGCGTCGCTGGCGGGTTGATGGCGGAGATCGAGCGCGCCTTCGCCGAAGAGTACGGATTCGGCGCGCCACCGCGCGTCACACGCGCCGTCGTCGCGGCCTCGCCGGCCAAGCTCGGCGAGTACGTGGGCCACTACGTCGGAGTCGCCGGCAACGATACGACGCGCCTCGAGATCAGCGTCACGGCGGACGGCACGATGCTCGCCTTCTACAATCAGGCGAGCAAGCGATCGGCTCCGCTCGCGCCCCTCGGCGACGACAAGTTCGTCGGGTTGGAAGGAAACGGCGCGTGGGAGTTCGAGCGCGCGGAGCGAAGCGGCGCGGTCAAGTCGTTGGCGACCGGCAACGGGCCGAATCGACGGGTCTTGCAGCGACAACCGAGCCCGCCCGCCTGATGCCGGTCACGCTGCAGATCATCCAGGTCACGCTTCAGGCGCTGTCGTCGTTCGCCATCGCCGGCGGCTTGATCTACACGGCAATCCAATTCCGGAACGCGCGAAAGGCGCAGCTCGTCGCGAACTTCTCCAAGCTCGTCGAACTCCAGTATCAGCTGCGGGCCATCCGCGTGCAGAACCCGTCGCTCGCGTCGGTCCACGAGCGCGACGTGGATCATTTGGAGACCGACCGCGACGTGCAGGACTACTTCCTGAACTTGATGCAGCTGTCACTGTTCGAGATCGCGTGGTACGCTCACAAGCATGGCCAGCTGCCGCCGGACTACTTCGCGTCGTGGAACAGCCGCATGTGGCAGATCGCGCAGGAAAAGTCGTTTCGGCGCATGATGGCGAATCCGTCCATGAAGATCATGCACGACGAATTCGACGTTTTCGTCCGCCGTCTCACGGAGATGTCGAGGCCTCCGGCTTAGGCTCACCAGTGCGCATCACGACTATCGCCGACTCAGCCGGACGACCGCCAACCCGACGACGAGGGCGATGGCGCCGTAGATGGCCCACTTGGTCTGCCCCGTCATGAAGCTTCCGGGCAAGACGCCGACGCCCTGGAAGATCCACACGAGGCCGATCAGCGCGAACAACGCGCCGACGATAGTTCCGCCGATTCTCACCTTGGACGCTCCGTGCCGGAGGGCGAGGATGTTGAGCGTCCCGTCCTCGGGCCGCAAGCGCACCCTACGAGACTTTGTTGCCGACCTCGCTCGGCCGTGCCGTCGCGTCGGGCTTCGCGAATGAGCGCATGCGCCGCGGGCCGGTCCTGCGCAACTGCCGCGCCTCGTAGGCGACGCCCTTGAGAAAACGCAGCCGCCATCGCGCGTGCAGAAGCATCGCCGCGTTTCCGCTCAACGCCGCTCTCGTCGCGGTCGCGGCCTGCCCGACGGCCGCGCGGAAAATCCAGCGGGGGATCCCGAGCCACGACGGCTGCGTCTGTTGAGCATCGAGCGAGTCGAAGAAGCACCGGCAGCGTCCCCACCGCACCGCGCGCTCCAGAATCCACGACGTCTCGAGATTCGAGCGCGGAATCAGGTGCTCGACATTCGCGCGTTCGCAGCACCAAATGCGCTCGCCGTCGCGGGCGAGACGACGAATCAACTCCGCCTCGCTCCCCATGGTGTACGACGTGGGCCGCGGTCCGATCGACGTATTGAAGCGGTAACCGCGGTGAAAGATCTCGGCGCGGATGGCGACGTTTCCGCCGAGCGCGTTGTTCGGACGAGCGGGACCTTCGCTCAGCCCCTGCGGATGGAAGGCGTACGCGATCGCCAACGGGATCGCCTGCCGGATCACGCTCGACGGCGCGGCTTCCCACCGTGGCGCGATGATCCCGGCGAAAATCGAGTAGGACTCTCGTTCGTCCGCCGCTTCGCACAGGCGAATCAGCCAATCCGTTTTGGGAAAGATGTCGTCGTCGGTGAAGACGATGAGATCTCCGGTGACGAGCGGGAGCCCGGTGTTCAGCGCGGCGTTCTTACCCGGAGTCGACTCGAAGCAGAACGTGATGGGCAGCCGGTCGCGGAACGAGCGGACCACCTCCGCCGTGCGATCGGTGCTTCCGTTGTCGACGATGACGAGGTCCCATCCGGCGGGAGGCGACTCCAGCCGGCAATACGCGTCGAGCACAGACTCGAGCGTCGCCGCCCGGTTGCGCGTCGCCATCAGAATCGTGGGGTGGCTGCCGATCATCGTCGATCGCCTCTGCTCAGGCCGCCACGAGGTTGATCGCGGACATCGACGCGACCTCCGCGTCGAGATGGCCAAGTCCCTTGGCCAGCTTGCTCGACGCGAGCACGCGGAGCTCCGCTTCTCGCTGCCGGACGTATTTCGACTTCTCCGCCAACGACGCGTCGGCGAACCCGGGGTGGCACATCACCTCGAGGGTTCCGTATCCGTGGATGCGGTTGAACGCCGCTTCGATGCGCCGCAGCAGCGACTTCGCGCTCAGCTCCCCGTCGTACCACGATGTCATCGACAGGTCCACGCAGGGAGCGCCGCTCGCTCGCAACCGAGCCGTGAGCTCTGGCGACGTCGTGCGGGCCGGCAATCCCGAGGCCGACGCGACGGCGACGTACGAGTCCACGACGTGCGGCTTGAGCCCGATGTGGTGATGACTGTCCATGTGCGACGGATCAATCCCCCAAGCCCGCAATTCAGCGACCTGCGCAGTCCATTCGGCCCGAACGTGTGATGGATTCACGTTTTGGACCCCGGCGGGAGAACCCGGGAAATCTCCGTTGGCGTCGACGAGCGAGGAGACCTCATCCGGACCGAGGCATGCCCGTCCTTCGGTCAACTGAAGGTGCACGCCGATCTGTCCCCCGCGCGACGCCGCCGGGCTCCACTGCTCGATGTGTTCGCGGGACCCTGGAGCGCAGACCATGGCCGTCGTGGCTCGGACGACGCCGGCATCTATAGCCTCGCAAATGCCGCGGCAAACGCCGTCGGTCAGGCCGAAATCGTCTGCGTTGAAGATCACGAGCCGCCGGCCGGTCATGGCGGAAGGGGGGTCCTTTGTCCGTTCGCAGTGGCGCGGGTCACCGCGGGAAGTTCCGAGAAGTCCCGGAAACCAATCTTACCATCAGGTAAGACGGCACAAGGGGAGAATTTGTGTCTGGTGAATCGATTTGGCTATTGTGAAAGCGCTCGACCGCGTGATTGTTGGCCGCGCGCGACGGTCCGCCGGCTCGGCTGCGACGTTCACGCCGGCTTGCCTCACCCACCAAGTATGTGATCTGCGGCCGCGGCCGGGCGCCGGTGCGACCACGGCGCCGCTAGAACCCGAAGAAGAACCTTCCCTGAAAGTTCTCGGTCGTCACCATGGCGAAGATGGGCGGAGGCAGCCGGCGCAATTGGCCCCAGCCGTGGAGCTTGCGCGAGAGCGCCGTGTCGGCCACGCGCGACGGGTCGAAGACGAACGCGCGGTCATTCGATGCACACCCCTGAATGGTTATGGGGCGGGTGTGTGAAAGCTCACCGAAACTCGTGCGCCCGGTGCGTCAACGCTCCCACGTCGAGTGTCTTGAACTTCTGCCCCACCACCGAAATCGCCGACCCGTCGTTCTCGACGCGCCCTTGCACGAGCACGAATGGATCCCGCTTCACCACTTCTTCGTTCGGCGCCACGAGCGGCTTGGGCACGACGATGTTCGCGTAGCCCCACTCGTCTTCCAACAAGAGAAAGATCGTTCCGCCGGCCGTCGCCGGCCGCTGACGCACCGTCACGAGGCCGCCGATCGTCACCTTGCGGCCGTTCGGCATCTTGGCGAGCTGCCGTGTGTCGATCGCGCCGCCGCGCACGAGCTTGTCGCGCACCGACGCCATCGGATGGCCGGCGATGCTCATTCCCACGGCGTGATAATCCAGGAATATGAGATCGTCGGGCGTGATCGGCACCGGATCGTGCGGCGTCGCCGCGGCGGGCGCGAGCGGCAGGACGTCGCCGCTCGCGTGCAAGCCCTCCCACGCGGCATGCCGGCGATCCTTGGCCCACGCCGCGAACGCGTCGGCCTGCGCGAACGCCAGCACGTCGTCGCGATTCAGCTTCGCTCGTCGCACGACGTCGCGGATCGAGGTGAACGGGCATTTTTTGCGCGCGGCCTCGAGCGCGTCGAGCACCGTGTCACCGATGCCGCGCACGAACCGCCAGCCGACGCGCATCGCGCCGTCCTCGTACGTGCACTCGCGGCTGCCGACGAGAAGACAGGGCGGACGCACTTCGACACCGAACCGCTTGGCGTCGTGCACGAGCGTCGACACGGGATAGAACCCCATCGGCTGCGCATTGAGCGCGCCGATGAAGAATTCGGTCGGGTAATGCGCCTTGAGGTACGCCGTCACGTACGCGATGAGCGCGAAGCTCCACGCGTGCGATTCGGGGAACCCATAATTCGCGAAGCTCACCAGGTCGTCGCAAATGCGCGTCGCCGTCTCTTCGCTGAGCGGTGCGATCGCGCCGGACGCCGCGCGGGCGAGCATCGCCTGCTTCATCTCGACGAGCGCCGCCTCGAGCCGGCCCTTTTTGCGGATGTTGCCCATCGTGCGGCGCAGCGCGTCGGCTCGCGCGCCCGTGTAACCGCCGAGCTTCATCGCGATCGCCATCGCCTGCTCCTGGAAGATGGGAATCCCCTGCGTGCGGGCGAGGATCTCCTCGAGGTCGGGATGGAGGAACGTCACCGGCTCCTTGCCGAGCCGCCGGGCCGTATAGGGATGGACGAAGTTCGCTTGGATCGGCCCGGGGCGGATGAGCGCGACCTGAACGACGATGTCGTACAGGTGATCCGGCGCCGTGTGCAGGATCGAGTTGATCTGCGCGCGGCTCTCGATCTGGAACGTGCCGATCGTCTCGCCTGTTTGGATGAGCTGATACGTCTTGGCGTCTTCCATCGGGATCTCGTACATCTGCGGACGCACACCCGAGTGGTGCTCGATCGTGTCGAACGCGATGCGCACCATCGAGAGCGCGCCGAGTCCGAGGAAGTCGAACTTGGGCACGCCGATCATGTCGAGGTCGTCCTTGTCGTATTGGACGATCGTGCGTCCCATCGTCGTCTGCTCGACAGGCAAATAATTCCCGAGCGGCGCCGCCGAAAGCACGAAGCCGCCGACGTGCGTCGAGCGCAGCCTCGCGAGCCCATCAAAGGCTTCGAGCGCCGTGAGCAGCGCTTTGCCGCGCTGATTCCCGAGATCGACTTCCCGGCGCGCGGCGACTTCGCGTACGGCATCGATGCACGTCGCCGGCTCGTCGCCGTGGACGCGTTTTGAGATCTCAAATGCCGTCGCCGCGGGATAGCCGAGCGCTCGCATGGCGTCCTGCACGGCGGTCGGCGCGTGGAAGCATTGCGTGACTGCCGTGATCGCGGCGTGCGCGCGGTCGTAGTTGTCGTACATGTAGTCGAGCACCTCTTCGCGGCGGTTGTGCTCGAAGTCGACGTCGATGTCCGGCGGCTCCGCCTTGCCGTCGACGCGCGCTTCGGAGAGAAAGCGCTCGAACAAGAGACCGTGCTGCACCGGATCGACCGCCGTGATGCCGAGGCAGAACGCGACCGCGGAATTGGCGGCGCTGCCGCGCCCTTGGCAGAGGATCCCTTTGTGCCGCGCGAAACGGACCGCGTCGGCCATCACGAGAAAGAATCCCGCGAAGCCGAGGTTCGCGATGAGCCTCAGCTCGTGCTCGATCTGCCGCTGCTGATGCGGTGTCGGGTCGGTCCAGCGCTCGCGCATGCCCTCTTCCGTCCAGCGACGCAGCGCGACGTTGTCATCGACGTCGGAGAGACGCGCGGCGAGCTTGGCTTTGCGAAAATCGGGAAGGGGAGGACGCATCCAATCGAGCAGGAAGCCCGTGCACTCGTCGGCGATGCGGACAGTCTCGCGAAGACCTTCTTCGCGTCCCTGCCATCGCTCGGTCATCTGCTCCGGCGAGAGAAGGCGCCACTCGCCGTTCGGATGCAGGAGGCCGCGCGCGGCCGCGTCGTCGATCGTTAGTCCCAAGCGCAGCGCGGTGAGCATGTCGTGCACGAGACGACCCGGCTCGTCCACATAGCGAGGGTCCTGCGTCGCGAACCACGGAAGTCCCGTTCGCTCGGCGAGCTCGATGAGCTCAGTGGCCAGCGCCGCTTCGTGGCCGCCCGTGTGGTGGAGCTGGACTTCTATAGATAGCCGTTTGTCGAACACGTCCCGCCAACGGCCGAGCGCGCGCTCGGCGGCGTGCGATTTACCCGCGCGAACGAGCGACGCGAGCTCGCCCGTCGCGGGACCGGTGAGCGCGTGCAAGCCCTGCGAATGATCAGCGAGCTGCTGCCAAGAGACTCTTGGACGGCCGCGGCGCTTCGCCTGCACCGGCTTTTCCCACGACGACCACTGGCCGACGCGGGCGAGCGTGACGAGAGCGGCGAGGTTGCAGTACCCGGTTTGGTCGCGGGCGAGGAACGCGGCGGGATGGCCGTCGACGTTCAGCTCCGCGCCGACGAGCGGACGAACCGGATATTGGCAGATGTGGCAGGCCGTGTCGTCGTGGTCGTCGCTGCGAGGACACGTCGGGTCCTTGAGCGGCGCCATCGCTTCGGTGGCGAAGCGCGCGAGGCCGCCCAAGTCGGCGGTGTCGGTGATGCCGAGGTGTGAGTAGCCGAGGGCGCGAGCGTGGCGGGCTAACGCTTCCGCGGAGATCGCGCCGTCGGAGAAAGAGAAACAGGTGTGAGATCTGAGTTCTACAAACACGGGCGCTGACTTCCGAAGGGACGCGATCAGTCGAACTCGTAGTTGAACGAGTACGAGGCGCCGGAGTCGGTGGCGGCGAAGTGGCCTTCGCCGCGGAGGCCGCAGAGAGAGCCGGTGGAGAGGCCGGGGAGAATCGTCCAGCAGCTCTCGGCGATTCCGTTGGCGAAGGTGCCGACGTCGCGGGCGACGAACGTGCCGTGGCGCTCGCCGATGCGCCCCGTGATGCGGGCGAGGCCGACGTACGAAGCGCCGGTGCCCGGGTTGGAATCGTAGGCCAACAGATACGTGATCGACGCCTCACCCTCGATGTCGCCGGTCAGCTCGTGCGTCACCGTCGCATGCGCGAGCATCGGCAGTCCCGTCGCATCCTCGTACGGATGCTCTTCCCAGTTCATCACCGTGAACGCGCCAGTCAGCCGCTCCATTGCTTCCCCTCCCCCCCTCATCCGAGGCGTTTATCGAAACCCGTTGGCCGTGTTCAGTCCCACCATCCCTGTAGAAACCAGTCGGCCGACTGTTGCTGCGCTCCGCGAAACAGCCAGACCATCATTCCGTCCTCGCGCACGCAGCGGAAATACTCGCGCGAGTACGCGTCGCTCCATTGACCGCCGGATACGCGATCCGGGCCGGCGACTTCGACGATGTCGTGCCATTCGTTGTCGTCGAGGTAGCGGACGGGAACGGCGTGGTCGCGGCGCGGCGTCGTATCGACGGTGACCGTCCTCGGCGTCGGCAGGAGTTGGAGCGTGAGCGCCGGTGTGTCGATTTTCGCTCGCGCGGGCGCCTGCGTCGGTAGGTATGTCGTGCCGTGGTCGTTCTCCGACGACGTCCGTGTGCGCCACGTCGTGCGCATCTCGAGCAGCGGATGCTCCGAGTTCTCCGGCGTCACGACGACGTCGCCTTGATCATCCGTCAGCTGGATGATCGCGTCTTCGACGGCGGGCGCGCTGGCGAACCCGCGGTCGAACAGGTCGCCCTGCGCGCCGTTGTTGCCCGTGACCGATTCGACGCGGAGCGTTACGCCCATCACGGCGTCGGGCAGCGTGATCGTGTCGAGCGCTTCGCGGACGAGACGCATCCACCGTTTTTGCTCCGCGCTCGGGCGCGACGAGCGAATGAGATGCGTGCGATGCGTGCGGTTGCCGAGCGCGAAGACGATCGACATCTCGCGGGCGCGCTCGCCGCGCGCGACGAGCTCGGCGCAGACGGTGCCGGCGAGCGAGTTGATGACGAAGAGCAGCCGCTCGGGATCCTTGAGCCCGTACTCGACCCACTCGAGCGACGCGTTGGGGAAGGCGCGCAAGGGAACTCGAAAAAGCCAGCGCTCGTCGTCGGCGCGGGCACGGTGCCAAAGCTTCATGCCGTCGGCGCCGAGTCGAACCTCGATCGCTTCGGCATCGAGCGCGCCGAACGCGCCGCACGTCTCGATGCCGAGTCCCTTGAGCAACGGCGTGAGGCGCTCGTCGGGCGAGAGGACGCGAAGCGGATAGGGCGCGATGAACGCGCGTTCCTGGCCCGGCCGCACGACGACGACCGGCGTGGTGCTCTCGGTGGCCGCGACTTCGGCGGCGACGGGAGAGACGGCGACGCCGGCGTGCGCGTCGTCGAAGCCGTAGTCGGCGGCGGCGCGGAGCATCTGGTCGGCGAGCAGGCTGCCGACGAGGCCGCGCGCGTCGCCCCAGACGAGGCCGCGCTCGCCGACGGCGACACGAGGAGACACGGACAAAAAACCGGCGACGAGATCAGCGGGGAAGTCCGCGCCGGTCGGCCAGCTCGGACTCCAGAGACAGACGTAGCTCATGATTCATCACGGCGAGAGAAAAGGTCGTGTGTGCGTTCCACCCGGCGGAGCGCGCGTCGATGCGGACGTCGGCGCGTTCGGCGTCCGCAGGATCGCCGAACGGCGTGAGACGCCAGTGGTAGTTGAGCAGGCGCGACGAGAGTCGGAGGCTGGCCATCGACGCCGACGTGCCGACGGCGACGAGAGCGGCGCCGCCCTCGCGCGCGGCGCGCGTCAGCCGGACGGTCTCGGCGCCCTGGGGTTCAGCGCCAGCTAGTATGAGAAGTGAAAACCCGCCGGACCGGAGGAGCTCGTCGGCGGCGCGGAACGCGTCGAGGCGCGACCTGGGCCGGACGAGGTAGAGGCTGCTCGAGCTGCGGGGGGGCGACCAAAAAGCGCCGGCGACGGTGTTGTCCGTGTCGATCCAGGCCGCCCGCTCACCGGACGCAACCACGGCATGGCAGGCCGACCGCAGAATCGCGGTGGCGGCGCCGAGTGGGGTCCAGACGGAAAGGCGTCCGCGGGGAAAGCCGTTGTTGGGGAGAAGCCGGTCGAGCGCAGCGATGCCGGTGGCGACTCCATCGCTGGTCTCCGCCCCGCCAGTGAGCGGGGCAGCGTCTGGGAAACGCTGCTGGATGAGGGCTCGGAGGGCGGCGACGGAGGCGGACATTCGGCTTTGATCGGGGGGATGAAGCTATACCGAACAAAAGCCGAAAGCAAGAAGGAGTCCACAGGCTCGTGAATCGCCACCAGAAATGTGATGCGGACTCTGCCGTCAGCCCTCTTCGCTCAAAGAGCCGAGCTGCTCTCCAACTCGAGGCTCAGCTGGTCGTCGCCCGCGAATTTCGCCTCGATCTCACGATACGGCGCCCGTCCGTAGTGGCCGTACGCCACGCCGTGCTTCTCGCACAGCCCGCGCATCGTCGATCGCAACGCTTCCGTGTACTGCTCACTCACCTTGTGATCGTTCGCGTACGTCGCGCGATAGCGGCCGGCCAGATCCGGAAATTCCTTTTCGATGAACGGCAGGTACCGCATCCGCGCCGACGACCGCAACCGCAGCGGGCACGCGTTGAGATACGACGCGCCGCGTTCCGCGACGGCCTGCACGAGCCGCTCGAGCGCCGCGGGCGCGTCGGTGATCGCCGGCAATACAGGCATCACGTTGATTCCGGTCTCGATGTCCGCCGCGCGAAGACGGGCGAGCGCGCGCAAGCGCGCATCGGGTGTTGGTGCGCGCGGCTCGAGACGCCGAGCGAGATCCCGATCGATCGAGATGAGCGAGAGATGCACGGAGAGCGTCGAGATGCGCGCGATGCGTGCGAGCAGGTCGATGTCGCGCGTGATGAGCGGACTCTTCGTGATGATGCAGACGGAAAGTCCGGGATGCTCGGCGAGCACCTCGAGCACCGATCGCGTGATGCGATAGCGGCGCTCGGCGGGCTGGAACGGGTCGGTCGCCGTGCCGATGACGATCGTCTCGCCGGCGATGAGCGCGAGATGCTTCTCCGATCCGTGGCGCAGCGTGCGTCGGAGAACGTCGGCCGCATTTTGCTTGACGAAGATGCGACGCTCGAACGCGAGCCACGGAGGCATCGCCTGATGCGCCTCGCGCAGCTCGTCATGGTCCGGATTGTCGTTGGCGTGCCGGTCGAGAACCCAGCGGTGCGTGTAGCGCGCGTAGCAGTACGCACAGCCGAACGCGCAGCCAACGTAGGGATTGACCGACCAGAAGCCCATGCCCGTCGTGTCGGGATCGTTGAGCACCGACTTCGAGACGAGTCCGATGTAGCGAATGTCCTTTTGCTCGCCGACGATCGGCAGGGAGCGCCCCAGCGTCTCTCGGTCGAAGAGCGCGGACTGGGCGACGGGCGTACGTCGGCCGGGCTTGCTGCGCGGAGTGGACATCGAGTCTGACCTCTCTAGTCAGACTACCGAATAAATACCGAAAATGCAACGGCGATCCCCGTTCGCAGGTCTCCGGAACCGGTGAGAATCGAAACCTGGACCTGAGTATCGGAGACCGGTGACCGGAGACCGGTCACCGCCTTCTAACGTTTCAGCCGCACTCCAAGCCGAACTCGTCCGTCCTCCGACGGCCGGGCGAAGAAATTCGCGTAGCTCGGGTCGCGCGCGATCCGAATCGAGTGCTCGAGCGCGACGGCGCCGAAGATGAGCGTGATCTGCGTCTTTGTGAGCGCGTGCGTGCGCGCCATGAAGTCCACGTCACTCACCGTGCCGCGGCGCCCGATCGTGAGATAGAACACGGTCGTGCCGATGCCGCCGCCGAGGAGCCCGCGCTCGAACACACCGCCACGATCGTGCGGAACGTCGAGGATCGCTTCGTCGAGCAGCGACTGCACCGTGAGGCCGGCCGCCGAAAAAAGGAATTGTTTGTGCGGCTCGATGTGCGAGTTGATTCCCGAATAGATCGTCGGGCGAAAGTCGTCGAAGCCGAACGTCGGGCGGCCGCCGACCGCATACGACGTCGCGATGTGCGCTGCCTCGTGCAGCAGAATGCTCGAGACCGCCCCGGCGGTGAACCGTGTCCAGTACGAGGCGCGGGTCGTCGTCCTAGAGAGAGTCGAGTCCTGTGCTCGGCACGGGGCGCCGATCGCGAGCAGGGCGGCGAGCGGCACGATGGCTCGAAGCGCCGGCGCGGTGTAGAATCTCCAGCGTCGGTCGACCTGTAACCGCGAGGCGATATGCGACAGAAACTCTCCGATCTCGAGATTCAGCGTGCGCTCGGGGGGCTTCCCGGTTGGGCGCGCAAAGGCGGCGCGCTGGCCAAGACCTTCTCGTTCGACCGATTCGCTGACGGGATTCGCTTCATCGACCGCTTGGCGCGCGTCGCCGACGACATGAATCACCACCCCGACATCGACGTTCGGTACACCAAGATTACGATCATGTTGTCGACGCACGATGCGGGCGGGATCACAGACGCCGACCTCCGGCTGGCCGAGAAGATCGAAATGGTCAACGGCGCCGGGGCGAGCTAGAGTCCCGCGAAGACGTCGTCGACGATCGGCGACGGCTGCGGTACGCCGGCCGCAAACGCGAGAACCTCGACGTCCGGGAACGCGCTCGAAAAGAAAACGCCGGTCGACCCCTGTTGCGTGACGTGGGCGGCGAATGCGGCGGATTTCCGTTCCTTGAACGCGCGAACGTCGATCCGCGCCGTGCCCGGAACGCTCTCGAGCTTCAACCGCTTGTCGGCGAGGGGAAAATCCCAGGCGTGGAAGTAGAGCCGCGAGGCGCGGTGCGGCGCGAGATTCTGGTCGGGATGTGAGGTGGCCAGCCCCGAAAGAAAGAACGCCGCGGTGGCGCCGCGAGACGTCGCGGCGTGATCGGCGTGTCCCGTCGGCGCACCCTCGGGGCCGAAGGTCAGAAGGACCGTCGGTCGCTTGCGTCGGATGAACCCGACGATGTCGGCGACGAGCGCCGCGGCGTCAGCGCGTGCGACTTCGCCGTCTCGATAGCCGCCGAGCTCGACGGAGGAGATGCCGAGGATGCGCGCGGCCTCGTCCAGCTCGCGGCGGCGCAGCGCGGCCAACTCCTCGCGAGACGAAACGGGGACGCCGGCACTCTTGCCGGCGTCCCCGTCGGTCGCGCACCACAAGTGAACTTCGTGTCCGGCCGCGGCGTACTTCGCGACGATGCCGCCGACGCAGAACGTCTCGTCGTCAGGGTGCGAGAAAACGCACCCGATGCTTGCCTTGTCGGACAACTATCGGCGTCGGCCGCCGCCGAGGAGGCTCAAGATGAACATGAACATGTTGAGCAGATCGAGATAGATCTGCACCGCGGCGAAGACGTAGTCCTCCTGGCCGAACCGTCCGCTGCGGATGAAGCGCCAGGTGTCGAACACGAGCAAACCGCTAAAAATCAGCACGCCGATGGCCGACAGCCACAGGTACGCGCCCACGCTCGCGACGAAGGCGTTGATGATCGACGCGACGATGAGGACGACCAGTCCAACCATCAGGAAGCTGCCCCACGCGCTGAAGTCGCGACGGCTCGTGAGCGCGTACAACGACAGTGCGCCGAACGCGCTGAACGTGAGGATTCCGGCCTGTCCGACCGCGCCGGGCGCCTGCTGCTGCATGAGATACAGGAAGGGCGCGATGAAGATGCCTTCGACGAACGTGAAGAGCAGCGTGAGAATCACGTTGCGAGGAAAGCTGCGCGCGTTGGCCTGAGCCAGGAGGAGCGGCGCGATCACGGCGATGAACGACAGGAACGGATGTCGGATCACCGCGTCCATCAATCCAGGCTGCGAGCCGGCGAACGCGACGCCGCCCATCGTGACGAGCACGCTGAGGAACACCAAGCCGTACGTGCGTCGGGCCAGCGTCGCGCGCTCGGCGCCGGTCCGGACTTGGGTTGTCGCGGTGGCGGGGGCGTATGAGAAACCCATAGGTCTCGAAAACTCCGTTGGAGATCTGGTAGGGACTAACGTCGAATAATACCCCTGCCTCGGCGCACGGTGCCAGCCGAGCTCCGCCGCAGCGGATAAGAGGGTGAGGCCCCCAAAGGCCTCTTAATGCGACGTCGAAACCGCCTTTGTCGTCACGGAAAGAGTGCCGTTCGTCGTGCGCATGCGGACGACGCGGTTCGACGAGCCAATCTGGCCGCGCAGGCGTCGACCGGCGCGCTGCGCCTTGTCGCCGTTGATCGGCAGATCCGTTCGCACGACGCCGTTGGTCACGGCGAGATCGAACATGCCGTCGATGTTCGGCGGCAGCTCGGCGGTGATCATTCCGTTCGTCGTGTTGAGGTGTATCGAGTCGTTGGCCGACACCGCATCCACGGACAATCGCACGTTCCCGTTCACGGTCGACAGGGCCAATGGTCCGGACACGTGCTCCGCGCTGACCGTCCCGTTGGTGGTCTTCGCGGTCACGCCCGACGACGCGCCCTGCACGTCGACCGATCCGCTTGTCGTGCGCGCGTCGACGATCACGTCGGCCGGAAGCTGCGCGACGATGTCCGCCGTCACGTCACTCGAGCGGCGGAAGAGCGCGAACGCTTCCAGAATTCCACCGGCGCGGCGGCCGCGGTAGCCGTTCGCGGCGCATTTGCCGCTCCCCTTCCACATCGCGCACACGAAATATTCGTTGCCGCTGTGGGAGACGACGAAGTTCACGTCGCGCTCGCGGCTGCGTTTCCAGGCAAGGCTTCCCGTCACGGTCGCCATTTGTCCCGGCGCGACGGACCGAACCGTGATGTCGCCCGCGCCGCTTCGAATGTGAACGGTCGATCCGGCGGGAATCGGTTCGTTCCACTCCCAGGCACGTTCGTTCGAACCGGCGCGCGAACAGCCGGCGGCAACTGCCGCCAGCGCGAGGACCGCCAAAGCGTTTCGATTCATGCCCCCCCCCGTGCCCCGTCGGAATGGTCCTAGCGACTGGAGAGAATACGGCTCCGGCGCAGGGAAAGTTGCGCCGGCCGCCAAGGGGGCCTAACGCCTTCGGAGCTCGACGTTTCCGTTGACGGTCTCGAGCTTCATTCGGGGACCGCCGGCCTTGCCGATGTGGGCTCGCAGGTGCTTGGGATCGAGCCGGCCGCTCACGGTCATTTCAAAGTTCGTGTTCAGCGAGCCGTTGACCGTGGAAAGATCGACGTCGCCGCCGAAGTCGCCGGTGAACTCCACGATGACGTTGCCGTTGACCGTGGTGAACGACATTCGGTCGTCGGTTTCGACGTGTCCCATTCGGGCGCGAACGCTACCGTTGGTCGTCTCGGCGTTTACCGGGCCGCCCGTCGTCGATACGTCGACCTCACCGTTCACCGAACCCGCCTCGACCTGCGACGTGGCGCCATCCACCGTCACGGAACCGTTCACGGTTCCCGCGCCGATCTTCACGCCTTTCGGAACGAGCACATTGAGGTCGACGCTCACGTCGTTTCGGTTGTTGCGGTTGCCGCGATCACCGCGGTTGCCGTTGTCGTTGTACCCACGCTCGTCGCAGGTCGCTCGCTCGCCCCACAGCGCGCAGATCACGACGTTCTCGCCGATCTTCTTGGCCTCGATCCGGACCGTCGCCGGATCGCCGCGGCGCCAACGCTTGGTCGCCGTCACCTGCACTTCGGATCCGGTCGCCGCGCCGACGGTCACCGTGCCGTTCAGGTTGTGCACGTTGACCCAGTTTCCGGCCGCGATCTGACCGTTCCACTTGAAGCTGTTGTCGGTCTGCGTTTGCTGTCCCGCGGCGGGCAGCGCGAGGCCCGCGAGCAGCGCGAGCGAGCGAAGTGAAGTGCGCATCGACAATGGTGGACGGGTGGACAGGTTGACGGAAGAGGGCGACGACTACTTTGCCATGCGGATTCTAAGGTCGCCGCTCACGGTGCTCACGTCGAGGCGCCGGCCTCCCTCGCCGATGCGTGCTTCGACGCGGCGGCGGCTCCACCGGTTCGACCCTCCGAGCGTGATCGGAAAATCGCTGTCGATGTCGCCGCTCACCGTCGTGAGCGAGAGATCGGCACCGAATCCCTTGGGGACTTCCAGCCGGATCTCGCCGCTCACACTGTGGAACGTGAGGTCGCCACGTCCCGTGAGCTCATCGACCCGCACGTCGATCTCGCCGCTCACCGTGTTGGCGCGGACGGACGTCGCGTGCAAGTGGTCGAGATGGACGTCGCCGCTCACCGCGGATGCGGTGACGTCGCCGTGCGCGCCGTCGATCGAGACGTCACCGCTCACCGAGCCAGCGGACACCCTGAGATTGGCCGGCACCGAAACGTCGAGGTCGATGCTGGCGTGGTTCCAGTTGTGATCGTGGTCGCGGTAGCCACGGTCGCCGTCGCACGAAGCGTCGGCATCGTCGTAGACCACGCAGACGTCGATGCCGTGCGACGACTCTTCGACGATCGCTTTGATGCGGTCGGCGTCGCGGCCGCCGTGCTTGAAGCCGTTCACGACGACGCGCCCGTTGGTGGACGCCGTGATTTTGACGTTGCCGTTGATGTTGCCGACGTGGACTTCATTACCGGCCGGGAGCGTCTTGTCCCAGTGGAAATCGGGGGTCTGCGCCGCGAGCGACAGAGCAGGTACCGCGGCGATGACGAGGGCGGGGAAGAGTGAGCGCATCGGCGGAGACGGGTGGACGGGTGGTGGACGGGTGGACCGGTGGACCGGTGGACCGGTGGACCGGAACTACTCAGCTAGACAGACAGTCGAAAAGGGCCGCGGGTTTGCAGGGTTCAGCGGCGCGGGCTGGCGCCGTGGCCGTTGGCGGCGATGGTGACGTCGCCGCTGAACGTCTCGGCCGTGATGCGCGCCCCGCCGCCGCCGATCTCGAACGTGTATCGCTTACCCATGCCCGTTCCGATCTCGTGGGCGCCGGCTCGAAGCGTGATGGGAAAATCACTGTTGATGCCGCCGTTCCAGGTGGAGACCGTGAGCTGCGCGCTCGCGTCGCGCTGGACGTGCATCTCGATGTCGCCGGAGTGCGCGGCGAAGTCGTAGCGTCCCGCCGCGTCGATGAGCCCGTCGAAGCGCACGTCGCCGGAGGTCGTCTTGGCGCGCATCGTCTTGCCGGTCACGTTGCGCAGCTCGACATCGCCGCTCACCGTGCCGACGTCGGCGTTGCCGAGCAGGTTGTAGATCTTCACGTCGCCGCTCGTCGTCACGAGATCCACATCACCGGTGACGTCGCGGGCGGTGATGCCGCCGGACAGCGTGTTGACGTCGAGGTGGCCGTTGACGCCCTCGATCTCGAGGTCGCCGGAGTTCGCGTGCGCCTCGATCGCGCCCCGGGTGTCGCGCATGCGCATGTCGCCGGATTGGCTGCGCGCGATGACTTGGACGCCGTACGGCACGGTGACCTCGAAATGCGACTCTCCCGCGCGGTTCTGGAGAATCACACGATTGGGAGCGGCGTCGAGGCTGAGGTTGCCGTTGTCGCTCGTCGCCACGATATGGATTCGCGCGTCGGAGCTTCCGCTGACGATGATGTCGCCGCTCGTGGCGGTGAGCGTTACCGACCCGGTCTTGTCGAAGGCGAAGGTCGTGTCGATCCGTTCCCGGTCGTGGCCGAACCGGCTGCGTTGCTGAGCGCCGGCGTTGCCGGCGGAGGCCGCGAGCGCGGCGAACGCGATGAGGAGTGGCGCGGTGCGGCGGCATCGCCGCGATAGGTCGTGCATGGTCATCTGAGAATGCTCACGTTCCCGACGGCAGCATCGCCACCTTGCGGAGCAGTTGGACCTTGGTGTCGAACGCGTCGTTCAGGGACTCCATTAGGAATTGACTTGCCGGATCGCGGCGCAGCGCCTGCTTCGTCTGCGCGATCGCGTCGTCGATGATCTTGAGATTTCGTTTCACGACGGCGACGGTCGTCGAGTCGAGGTCGGGCCGCCGCTGGTTGTAGACGACGAGCAGCCCCGCGATCTCGCGATCGTAGGTCTGCTCGGCGGAGGGTTTGTTGGAGGCGAGGCGGACCGGGGAAGCGGGTTGACCGGTGGACCGGTGGACCGATAGACCGCTGGGCCGCTCGGCCGCTGGGCCGGAAGAGCGGGACGCCGGCGCGGGAAATTGCGAGCGAGCGACTGCGGAATCCGGAAGCGCCGCAACGGCAGGCGGAGAACCCGTCGGCGCGTGAGCGCTATTCGTTTCCGGCCTTCCCGCCAACTGGCCGACCGGCCCACCACTCTCCGCCCAGTGCGTGACCGTCGCCGTAACCGCGACCAGTCCCGCGGCGGCGAGGCCGAGGACGAGGGGATTTCGCCAGCGGCGAATGCGCACGTCGCGCGCGCCGGGGAGCGAGAGCACAGGCGCCTGGATGCGGCTTTCGATGCCGGACCAGAGGTCGCGACTGGGCGTGAGCTCGGGGAGGTTCGTTGCGTCGATGCGTAGCCGGCGCAGATCGGCGAGCAGCGGACCGCAGTCGTCGCAGCCTACGGCGTGCGATTCCATCGCGGCGCGCGTCGGCTCGGAGACGGCTCGCTCGAGGAAATCGGCGAGCTGCTCGTTGAACCCGTCACAGGTGATTGTCGGATGCGTCATCGATTCAATGCCTCCCGCAACAGGAGCCGCGCTCGGTGCAACTGCGCTTTGGTGGCTCCCGATGTTACGCCGAGCATCTCGGCGATTTCTTCGTGCTTGTAGCCCTCGACGTCATGCAACACGAACACGCGGCGCGCGCCCGGCGGCAGCTTGGTGATCGCTTCCTCGAGGTCGAGGAGATCGCCGGGAGCGAGGGGAGAACCGATCGTGCCTGGCAGGGCATCGATTCCCCCGTCGTCGTCGTCCGTCTCTTCGACCCGTGACCGCATGCGGCTGTCGGTCTTTCGCGCATTGAGCACGACGTTCACCGTGAGCCGGTGCAGCCACGTCGAGAACGAGCTTTCACCGCGGAACAGGTTCAGCTTTTCCCACGCACGAACGAAGACGTCCTGAGTGAGCTCTTCAGCTCGCGTCCGGTCGCCAGTCATCCGCGTGCAAAGCGAAAACACCCGGTTGACGTGGATGTGGTAGACCCGCTCGAATGCGCGCCGGTCCCCGGCGGCCGCTCGTGCGACGTCCGTATCGTTGCTGCCGATTGGGCCCGACTGTGCTTCGATGATGGCCACTGCAGCCATTGGCGTGGACGCTCCATCCGTGCAGTCACTTGGATGGTGCCACGTCGCGGAAGGTTTGAACCCGGGGCGGCGACTTGTCACCGCAGGAGGACGCCGCCGGGTGGACTGCTGACGAGTAATCCGGCTACTTCAGAAACTCTCTCGGCCCAAGCGGTTGGACCACCGGGTTCGAGATCGCGCCGGCCGAAGGCGCCCCATAGTGCCGCGATGGTGGCCACGCCGGCCGCGTTCCCCGCGATCACGTCGTGCACCGAGTCACCCACGAACACCGCATCGCTGGGATCGCACGCGAGCCGGTGCAATGCCAACCGTACGGGTGCGGGATCGGGCTTGTGTCGCGTGGTGGAGTCGCAGCCCACGATCGTGTCGAAGAACCGCGCGAGCCGGACGTGGGCGAGCCCGCGCATCGCGAGGTACTCGGACTTGCTCGTCACGACAGCCAGCTCGTGTCCGCGCGAGCGCAGGTCCGCGAGCAGCTCGCGGACTCCTTCGTAGGGTCGCACCAGCCGGTCGTGGTTGGCGAACTGGTGCTCACGGTATGCGGCGATCAGCGCGACTTTATCCGCGTCGTCGCGCGCATAACGCCCGAACATGGTGAAGAGCGGGATCCCGACGCCCTGCAACCACTCCTCGTCCGACGGACACTCGCGACCGAGTTTGCCGAAGGCGTATCGAGCCGACGAGAGAATGAGCTCGATCGAGTCGAGGAGGGTGCCGTCCAAGTCGAAGAGAATGGCGGGGCGGGGCACTGAACCGGTTTTGCGGGCGGGCGTTGTTGGAGTTTTGGGAGATCGTCTGGCGGAAGCAGTGCGCGGTGCAGATATCTTACGTCGCGGACACAAAGCCGGCATGCCGACAGTCAACGCCCAAGAGGTACGGAAATATCTCCTCATGCTCATCGCCGCGGTCGTGGTTCTCGACGCGGCGGTACTAGGCGTCTATTACGCCATGCACATCGCCGATCGACCGGAAAAGACTCAACAGACGTTCGTCGCGGTGTGGGTCGTCCTCACCTTGCTGGTGGTCACGAGCATCATGCGGAAGCTGCGTCAGGCGAGAGTGCGACGGCCGTGATTCCTCGGATTTTGCCAGCCCAAAAAAGAACAGCGCCGGACCGACTCGCGTCGATCCGGCGCTGTTCTTTCGGGAGAACCTTAGTGGCCGACCTTCACAACGTTTTCGGCAGCGGGGCCCTTGGCACCCTGAACGATGTCGAACTCAACGCGCTCGCCTTCGGCGAGCGTGCGGAAGCCACCGCCCTGAATCGCGGAATGATGAACGAAGCAGTCCTTCTGGCCGCCCTCGGGCGTGATAAAGCCATAGCCCTTCGCGTCGTTGAACCACTTCACGGTGCCGGTCGTACGTGCCATTGCTAACTCCAAAGAAGGTGTTGTTGTGTCGTCGGAGTAGCGGGCATGCCGTACAAACCGACCCACAGGTTTCGTGAACTCCCTCACGAGGGGTACGTTCGAGCGGCCAAAAATCGGCCGCCCCGGCGACCCTGAACGAAAAAAGGGCCCATCGCGAAGTGCGAAGGCCCCAATGCGTTCCGGAACGTGTTCGCCAAAAACTGCTGAGTCGCTGCGCCCCAAAGTAATACATCGGGCAGAGCCGGGCAAATAGTTCTTTGTGGCCGATCGGAACAATTTGGACAGGTTAACTGATGCTCGGTTCGAGGTCTGAACGAGGCGCGTCGCGTCCGCTTTTCGATCCCTCGCCGAGCCGTCGCGTTGGTCCACCTGTCCGCCCGTCCACGCCGTCGGTACCTTGACCTTCCCCAAGGCCATGGACCCATGCCCCCGCGCGCCGAGTTCGTTCCGGTCTTCAAGGCGCTGAAGACCCTTCTCAAGCCGTACGCGCCGAACCTCAAGACCGTGCACGACAAGTCGGACTACTACTATCTGGACACCCACACGCTCGGCGTGAACAGAAAGCCGATCATGTTCGCGGCCGCGAAGATCGGAAAAAACTACGTCAGCTACCACTTCATGCCGGTGTATTCGGGCATGAACGCTGCGATGTCGGCGGCGTTGAAAAAGCGGATGCAGGGAAAAGCATGCTTCAATTTCACCGCGGTCGACCCGGCTCTCTTCGAGGAGCTGGCCGACCTCACGCGGAAGGGATACGACCAGTGGCGTGCCAAAGGATGGGTCGAGTAGCCCATCGCCGCGCCGCGATTCGGCGCGTTTCATTGCGCGGCGCAGTCGTTCGATGATTCCGACCATCGCCGTCATTGCCGAGCGTGCCCAGGTGCGCGCAGACGGCAAGCTCGACGTGGTCGGCGTCTACAACTGCCGCTACGCGACCGAGCTACCCGGGAAGATCGACGTCACGCTCGCGGTGCGATTCGATATCGAACCGCTCGACTACGGCGCGCGGCAACGCATCTCCGTGCACATCGTGGACGAGGACGGCAACGAGATGGTGAACCTCACGGCGACACCGGTGACGTTCGACTCGCCGTCGGTCGCCGGATTGCCGCTCGCCTACGACCTCGTGCTTCCGCTGACCGTCGGGTTCCCTCGCGCCGGCACGTGGACGTTCGACGTGCGCGTCAACGATCGCGCCGTGGCGAGGGTACCGCTGCGGGTCGAACGACGGGACGTAGAAGCGGTCTGACTCAACGAGGTTCGTGACCGCGGACGCCGCCGGCGTGCTCGAGGACACGACTCCCTTCGATCTGCTCCGCCCGCACGTCGTCCTCCTCCTCGTACATCAGCCGGATCTCGACCTCGCCTTCCCAGTTTGGCCAGTGGTCGCGATGCAATTCCGTGAATTTGCGGACCTCCTCGATCGCTTCTTCCTTCGACGCGAAATTGTAGATCGAGAATCCGCCGATCACTTCCTTCGACTCGGTAAACGGGCCGTCGGTCGTGACGATCTTGCCCTTGGTGATGCGCATTCGCGTGCCGGACGACGTCGGCTTGAGACCGCCGAACGACAGCAGCTTGCCCTTCTTGACATCGTCTTCGACGAGCTTGCCGACCGCCTCGATGAGCGCCGCCGGCGGCGGTCCGGAAGCAGTCAAGTCCTCGGGACCTTTCACGATCATCATGTAGCGCATTGGTGGTCTTCTCTCCCAGACAGGTGAACGTGGTGAAGGTCGACGGCTCCGTGTCGCCTCCTTACCCTTACGTCGAACGAAGGTGGCGGAAATCGACAACCGCGAAATGGAACCCTCAATACCGACGACGGCGTGATCCAGGCCGAACCGGATCTCGAGCGAGCCAAACGCCAGATCGAGCGCGTGGTCGGCGTGGCCAATTTGACGATCGGACTGCTGCTGACCTTCGGCGGCCTTCTCCTGGCGATGTACTGGCGCGCCGAGGTTGGCCATGTGTCGCGCCTCCGCGCCTACTATTTGTACACGGCCTGGGCGTTCGGCACGCTGCAGATCCTCGCCGGTACGGCGATGCGCGGCCGTTGGCCAAGTCGTTGGATCCTCGAGCTGCTGCCGCTGGCGGTCCCGGTGGTCTCGTCCCAGTACTTCCTGCTCCACTTCATTCGACAACTGTGAAGCCCGGTTCGGTCCTCAAGCTCATCCTGGGTGTCATCCTCATTGGCCTCGGGACCTTCGTCGCGATTCGCCCTCTCTGGGCCCCACGCACCACCGTGTCGGGTTCGCGGCTTCTCGACGTGGCGTTCGCCGCGGTCTTCCTCCTGCGTGGAATCGTCAACGTTCGGTCCGCGCTGCGCGCATCAAGATCCTGATGGCATTCTTCAAGCGAAAGGAAAAGGCTCCCGCCGACTCCGCGCGGCTCGACTGGAAGCTCATGGAGCGCGGCGCGGTCGCGCTCTACCACAAAAATTCGATTCTCTCGGCGGACCTCGGCTGGTTCCGTCAGGAGCGCTACGTCATTCGGGAGCTCGAGGCGGCGCGTTGGAGCACGCCGCACGCTTTTCACGAAGACGCGAAACGAGTGCTCGGATTTCCGACGCACTACGCGCCGAATCTCATGGCGTGGGTGGATTGCCTCGGCGAGCTGGCGGTGCCGGACGACGGCGGCTTTGTGATCGTATTTCGCGGCTACGACGCGTTCGCCAGGGCGCAGCCGCATCTGGCGCAAACGATCCTCGACAGCATCGAATCAACGTCGCGGCGTTTCCTGCTCACCGGACGCCGGCTCATGGCGCTCGTGCAGTCGAACGATCCGCGCATTCGCTTCGAACGCGTTGGCGCGATGCCCGTGACTTGGAATCCGCGGGAGTGGCTCGATGCGGATCGCGAGTCTGGCGCGGGGGGCGGGACAGGGGGAAGCGCCGCGCAGCGGGGTCCGTAACTGGGTCGTGACGCGCTCAGCGAATACAGTTTCAGGGTGGCACGTCGCGGCTTGGCGGGACATCTTGTTGCCGGCTGGCCCGTGTGTTTCCGGGACTTCAAAATCGCGCCATTCACCCGCAACTGAGGCTTCATGCGTCACGCCTACATGTACAACGGGTCGTTCGAGTCGAACTATCCGAACCTTCAGCCGGGCACGACGACCTATCGCACCACCGAGGGCGACGAGCGCCCGCTGCCGCAATGGCCGCCCAAGATCGACGGCATTCGCGTGAGCTACATGGAAAAGAGCGGCAAGAAGTTCTACGCCGTTCGGGTTCAGTACGAGGGGCACGACCTGGTACTCGAGAACCCGGTTCACATCGATCCGATGCGGCACATGAACAACCGCCGGTTCTCCGCCGAGCCGACCCAGGTGGATGACGACGCGGCCTCGGCGCTACTCGACGAGATCATCCGCGAGAATCCCGACAAGCAGGCCGAGCTGGCGATGATGATCAACGGGATCAACCAGATTCGGCGGGCGGCCAGGCCGAATAGCGGGTCCTGAGCGGTTCAGGCCGGCTTTTCGACCGGTCAAGCCGCGCGGATGAACTCCCTATGAACCATCTGATTCGCTAGATTGGGGGACCGAAAATGACCCCCGATAATCCGGACAAGATGGACAGCTCAACCGCCCTGTCGATATATCGGCAGGAGAAGGAGCGCGCGCTGGCTGAGCGTCGCATCTCCCACTCGCAGTTGATGGCGGAGGCGAAGGAAGCGTTCGCGAAGATGTTGGCCGACGCGCAGTTGGCTCGTAAGGGCGGACGCCCACGGACCAATCCTTTGCCTCCCGGAGCCGTCAAGCCTGCGGCCGCAGCCGCAGCCGCACCAGCGGCCCCGGCGGCCGCCGCCAAAAAGCCAGCCGTCGAGAAAGTCGCGAAGTCAAAGGTGCGGACCGCCGCCGCTCCGAAACGGGCGGGCGCAAAGAAGGGTCCGGCTCGAAAGGCCGCGAGCGCCAAGGCCGCACGACCGACGGCGCACACCAAGCCCAAAGCCAAGAGCGCGAAGGCGACCGCCAGAACCAGCAAGCCCGCCGCGCGGGGCAAAGCGACGAAGAAGCGCTAGTCACCGGGACCGATGCGCGTTCACCGCGTAGTCATCGGTCTCATTGCGGGATTGATCCTCGGAAGCGCGATCGGCTCATCAGCGAGCCCGGTCGCGCTTCGCGTTGTGGGTTTCCTCGAGCCGATCGGCCAGCTTTGGCTGAACGCGATCCGGATGACGGTTCTCCCGCTCGTGATCTCGATGCTGTTCGTCGGCGTCGCGAGCGCGAAGGAAGGAGACCGGATGGGCCGCATGGGTATCGCGACCGTGGGGGCATATGTCGGCCTGCTCCTTTTCGCCGCAGCCTTCGCGCTTCTGCTCGGGCCGCCTCTCATCGCTGACATGCACCTGTCGGCGGCCGCCGTGGACAGCCTCCGCGCGTCAGCCAACGCGGCCGCCACCCAAACGGCGACGCGGGCGAATCAGGTGCCGGGCTTCGGCGCGTGGGTGACGTCGCTCATACCGGCGAACGCGATGAAGTCGGCCGCCGACGGCGCGATGCTCCCGGTGGTCGCCTTCACACTCCTCTTTGCGCTCGCCGCTCGACGCATCGACGAACGTCTGCGGCAATCGCTCATCGACGTCTTCGGCGCCATCGCCGGGGCCACGCGAGCGATCGTCCACTGGGTGATGGTCGCCGCCCCGGTCGGCGTCTTCGTTTTGGTGCTCGCGACCGCAAGCCGAATCGGCTCTTCGTTGATCGAGTCGATGATTTACTACGTCCTCGCCTATTCGGCGGCGGTGATCCTGTTCGCCCTTCTGCTGTATCCCATTGCCGCCTTCGCCGGTCGAACCGCGTTGCCGCGCTTCACGCGCGCGGCGCTTCCGGCACAGACGATCGCGGTGAGCTCGAGCTCGTCACTCGCATCGCTGCCGCCGTTGATCGAGGGGGCGGAGTCGCTCGAGCTGTCGGCGCCGGTCATTGGCTTCGTGCTGCCGCTCTCGGTCTCGGTGCTCCGGGCGACGACGCCTATCGCATGGGTGATCGGAACGCTGTTTCTCGCGAAGCTCGACGGAATCACGCTTGGCGCGGGAACGCTCGTCGTGCTCGCGCTCACCGCGGCGGCGCTGAGCTTTGCGACGCCGGGCGTGCCTCAAGGGGGCATATTGCTGCTCGCGACGATGCTTCCCTCGTTCGGCGTGCCCGCCTCGGGGTCGGCGCTGTTGATCGGCGCCGACACGATTCCGGATCTCTTCGCGACGGCGGCGAACGTGACGGCGGATCTCGCCGCGGCGACGATCGTCGCCGGGCGGGCCGGCGGAACGGCGCCCGACGTTGCGGAGGCGCCAGCCGAGGCGGCATCATCTGACGATGCGTGACCTCGTCGTCATCGCCGTCGCGATTCTCGTCACGGCCTGCTCCAGGTCGGATAAGGAGAAGGCGGACGCCGCGTCGGCCGGACAGAATCGGGACTCCACCGTTCCGAAGGCGGTGGCCGCGGCCGCGGGTGATTCGGCGTGTGCGGCGAATGGCTTGTGGGCGGAGTGCAGCGTGTTGTATCGGCTCGAGCGCGCCGGGTTGGCGCCGCATCTCGACTCGACGGCCAAGGTCGAGGAAAAGTCGATCGGACAACGCGCCGCGAGCTTCGTCGTGAAAGTCGGCCTGCTCGCGCGTCTCGAGGTGTTTCTCTACCCCGACTCCGCGACCCGCATCGCCGACGAAGCGCATCTCGATCGGAAGGATCTCGTGAACGCGACGCAGGAGCAGACGATCAAGCGTGAGCGAACGCTGATCGAGAACGCCAACCTCGTCGGGTTGCTGACGAGCATCAACGCGCATCAGCGGGAACGGGTGTCGGACGCGCTCACCGCGGGTCCGCCGCAACCGCCGAGCAAGTGAACCGGTCGCATCGCGCCCAATCTCGGCGGAGGCTGGTCGCGGCGGCCGCCGCGGTGTTCGCGATCGCCGCGGGAGCGTGCTCGCGCGCGTTGGGTCATTCGAGCACGGACCTCGACGTCGCCGTGCCCGACAGCTTCGTCGTGCGCTTCGAGACGAGCCGCGGCGCGTTCGACGTGATGGCGCGCAAGGCGTGGGCGCCGAACGGCACCGACCGGCTCTACACATTGGTGCGCGACCGCTACTACGACGAAGCGCGGTTCTTCCGGGTCGTGAAGGATTTCGTCGCGCAGTTCGGACTTGCGGCGGACCCGCGACGGACGGCGGCGTGGCGAGTGCGCGCGATCGCCGACGAACCCGTGCATCACAGCAACGTGCGCGGCACGATCTCGTACGCGCGCGGCGGGCCGGGAACGCGGACGACGCAGCTCTACATCAACCTCAAGGACAACGCTCGGCTCGACACGCTGAACGGCTTCGGGTTTCCCCCGGTGGCGGAGGTGATCGCCGGGATGAGCGTCGTCGATTCGTTGTACTCCGGTTACGGCGAAGCGGCGCGGCCGGGCGGACGCGGCCAAGGACCCGCGCAGGATTCGATCACGAGACAGGGGAACGCGTATCTGACGCGCGGTTTTCCCAAGCTCGATTACGTCAAATCAGCGCGTGTGACACGTGAGTGGCGCGCGCCCACCATCACGGGCCGATGACCGCCGTCGAGACTCGATCGCCTCCATCGCCCGCCGCTCGAGAAAGCGGCGTCGAGGAAAAGAGCGCGTCGCTCAAGAAGGAGCTCGGGCTTCGCGATCTGGTCCTGCAGCAGATCGTGTACGTCGTCGGAACGATCTGGGTGGGAACGGCGGCCAAGCTCGGACATTCGCAGCTGATCTTCTGGCTGGCGGCGATGGCGTTCTTCTATTTGCCGCAAGCCGCGGTCGTCATCGCGCTCTCGAAGCGAATGCCGCTCGAGGGTGGCCTCTATCAGTGGGCGCGTCTCGGACTCGGCGAGCTGGCGGCGTTCATGGTCGTGTGGAATCTCTGGTTGTACGCCGTCGTGCTCATCGCATCGGTCGGGCTGCTGCTCGGGACGAATCTGTCGTACATCGTCGGGCCGAGCGGCGCGTGGCTCGCGAGCAACAAGACGGTGATCATGCTGCTGAACGCCATCCTGATCGCGGCCCTGATGATCATCGCGACGCTCGGGCTGCGGGTGAGCAAATGGCTGCACAACGCGGGCAGCATCACGCTGATGGCGTCGTTCGCCGTGCTGATCGCGCTGCCGTTCGTGCACATGGCGCGCGGGACATTGCCGAACTATCACCCGTTCGCCGTCGCGCTCCCGGCGTTGTCGCTCTTCAGCTTGAACGTGTTCGGCAAGATGGCGCTCGGCGCGTTGAGCGGATTCGAGTACGTCGCCGTGCTGGCGGGAGAGACGAAAGACGCCGGGCGTTCGATCGGCCGCGCGACGTTGATCGCGGCGCCGGTGATCGCCGCAATGTTCATCCTGGGCACGAGCGCGGTGCTCGCCTTCGTGCCGGTGGACAAGATCAACCTCATCGGCCCGATCCCGCAGGTATTCAGCATCGGATTCGGCGCGAGCACGTTCGGCGCGACGATGGCGGGAGCGGCGATTCTGTTGCTCACGGTCCGCTCGATCGCGAACTCGAGCATCGTGTTCACGGGAACGTCGCGCATGCCGATGGTCGCCGGGTGGAACAGTCTTCTGCCGGCGTGGTTCACGAAGCTCCATCCGAAATACCGGACGCCGGTGAACTCGATCCTGTTCGTCGGCATCGCGTCGGTGCTGTTCGGGGCCGCGGGGATCGCCGGCGTCGGCGAGCAGGAGGCGTTTCAGCTGTTGGACAACGCGGCGGGCATTTTCTACGCGCTCACGTATCTCGTGCTGTTCGCGATTCCGCTCGTGGCGTTTCGTGGGCAGGGCGAGCGAATGCCGCTCTGGCTGCGAGCAGCGTCGGCGTCGGGATTCGCGGTCTCGCTCCTCTACGTGGTGCTGTCGATCTTCCCGATCATCGATGTGACGAGCTGGTTGAGCTTCGCGGTGAAGATTTCCGGGGTGGTGGTCGGGCTGAACGCGGTAGGCGCCACGCTGTTTTTCGCCGAGCGACGGCGGCGCGGGTCGGCGAGAAAAGAGCTCGCGACATGACACGACGCTCGTTTCGAACGACGATCGTGCGCCGGATCGCCATTGCCCTGACGTCACTGTCGGCGGCGGGGCGTGTCGCCGCGCAGAGAGCTCCCGACAGCACCCGGTGCGATTCCATCGTGGGCAGCAGGGCCGCCATCGTGGACTCGACGTCGACCGCGATCTTCATCTTCATCGAACAGACGGACTACGACTGGCTGGCGGTGGACCGCGGCCGAATGGAAACGCGGATCCTGCGTGGCTTTTCGGCCCCACGCCCGTTTCGGCTGTCGGTGTTCGAAGGACCGTCGCTCGTCGGCGGGCTCCGCATTTCTTCCCCGACGGACAGCACCGGTGTCAGGCGCGAGGTCAGCATCCACGGGACCTATCGGATCGAATTGTCTCGTGCGGGCCCGATCAATGGACCCGTCGTCGTCCGTGCCTCGCTCTTGCCGGGGTTCGACTCCGCGATGGTCAGGGCAATTCGCACCGCTTCATTGATGACGAACGCGTTGAACCCGCCTTTCGGCGGCTCGTGGCACCTTCAGATCCGCGTTTCGACCGATTCACTGGATGACTCGCGTCGTCTCGCCGAGGGGATGTTTCCCGTCATGCTCGTTCACGACGCGAGTTCGCTGACTCGGCGTCAACTGTCGTTTCCGGAGGCGGCGCGCGCCGACGACCTCGATCACGGCGAAGCCGTGCTGCGATTCGTCGTCGATCGCGATGGCAAGGCCGCGCTCGAGACGGTGGAGGTGGTTCGCGCGAGCGCCAGCGTGTTCGCTCGCGCGGCGATCGTCGCGCTCAGCGATCAGACGTTCCACCCGGCGACGATCCGCGGCTGCCCCGTGGCTCAGGTCATCGAATTCCCCTTCATCTTCGACGACCGGGACCACCCGCGGCGCACGCCGTGAGCGGCGTTCGAGCCATTGACGCTGCGCGGCGTCCGCAGTCCATTTCCGGCGCGATTCGAGCCTCGTACGCGATACATTCAAGCTCGGCGGTTCTCCTTCCCATTCAACCCATCGGAACTCCATGGCGCATGCACCGCTCCCGCTCCTTCACCGCGGTTTCGGTGAAACGCAGCGGCGCGACGCATGGTGGCTTCAGCCCCTCGTCGTTTTCATCCTCCTCGGCAGCTTCCTCGTCTACGCGACCTGGGCCGCGTTCCAGAACGCACACTACACCTACGGACCGTACCTCTCGCCGTTTTACTCGCCGGAGATTTTCGGCGATTCGCCGCACGCGTGGTTCGGGCCCAAGCCGGGTTGGTGGCCGGCGCTGCTGCCGTTTTCGCCGGCGCTGATCATCCTGCCGTTCCCCGGCCTGTTCCGGGTGACGTGTTACTACTATCGCGGTGCGTACTACAAGGCGTTCTGGGCCGATCCGCCGAACTGCGCGGTCGGCGAGCCGCGGAAGAGCTACCTGGGCGAGCGGTACCTTCCGCTGATTCTCCAGAACGTCCACCGCTACTTCCTATATATCGCGGTGCTGTTCTTGTTCTTCCTGGCGCACGACGTTTGGAAGGCGCTCTGGTTCGACGACGGGGCGGGACGGCATTTCGGCATCGGCGTCGGCACGCTCGTGCTCGCGCTCAACACGACGCTCCTCACCTGCTACACGCTCGGCTGCCACTCCTTTCGCCACATGGTCGGCGGGTTCCTAGACCGGCTGTCGCGCCATCCGGTTCGCCGCGTGGCCTACGATTGCTCGAGCTGCCTCAATCGATGGCACATGAAGTGGGCGTGGATGAGCCTCGTCGGCGTGGCGTTCGCGGATGTCTACGTCCGCCTGTGCTCGATGGGCATCTGGCACGACTGGAGGTTGCTATGAGACGCCCCGCGCTATCGCGTGGGCGGGGCGCGCGATGAGCGAAATCCAGACGATCGAACACGATGTGTTGGTGATCGGCGCCGGCGGCGCCGGTCTCCGTGCGGCGATCGAAGCGTCGGCGAACGGCGCGCGGGTCGGTCTCGTGTGCAAGTCGCTGCTCGGTAAAGCGCATACGGTGATGGCCGAGGGCGGGATGGCGGCGGCGATGGGCAACGTGGACGACCGCGACAACTGGCGCGTCCACTTCGCCGACACGATGCGCGGCGGCCAGTACCTGAATAACTGGAGAATGGCCGAGCTGCACGCGAAGGAAGCTCCAGACCGCGTGAAAGAGCTCGAGGGGTGGGGCGCGTTGTTCGACCGAACGCCGGATGGTCGAATCCTTCAGCGCAACTTCGGCGGACACCGATATCCGCGTCTCGCGCATGTCGGCGACCGCACGGGGCTCGAGCTCATTCGCACGCTGCAGGATCACGGCGTGCACCAGGGCGTGGACGTGCACATGGAGTGCACGGTCGTCACGCTACTCAAGGACGGCGAGCGAGTGGCCGGCGCGTTCGCGTACGACCGCGAGCGCGGTCGATTCAAGGTCTTCAAGTCGAAGGCCGTCGTGCTCGCGACGGGCGGCGTCGGCCGCGCGTTCAAGATCACGTCGAACAGCTGGGAGTACACCGGCGATGGCCACTCGCTGGCGTATCACGCGGGCGCGGCGCTCCAGGACATGGAGTTCGTGCAGTTCCACCCGACGGGGATGATCTGGCCGCCGAGCGTGCAGGGCATCCTGGTGACCGAGGGCGTGCGCGGCGAGGGCGGCATCCTGCTCAACAGCAAGGGCGAGCAGTTCATGTACAAGGACATCCCCGAGCCTTACCGCAACCAGACGGCGAAGGACCCGGAGGAGGGCTGGCGCTACACCCAGGGCGACAAGAACGCCATGCGCCCGCCCGAGCTGCTGACGCGCGACCACGTCGCGCGCTGCATCAACCGCGAGGTCAAAGCCGGCCGTGGATCTCCACACGGTGGCGTGTTCCTCGACATCGCCTGGATCAAGGACAAGCT